>NZ_JAVGJT010000001.1:0-227211 GCF_040948865.1 Pseudoxanthomonas sp. UTMC 1351
GCGGCGTGCACGCGTGGGCTACCGTAGGTCTGACGGCTTTGCGCATGCACGTCGCGGATACGCTCCAGCAACGCCGCATCCTCGATTGCGCGGGGACTTGCCGGCCGATGCCGCCAGGCATAGAAACCTGAAGCGCTGACGCCGTACAAGCGGCACATCGTCCTCACCGAGTGGGTTTCTTGGTGATGGGCGATGAAGGCGAAGACGTCGTCTTTCGAGCCGAAGTGAACGCGATGGCTTTTTTAAAAGGTCATGCTCGACCTTCAGCCGCTCGTACTGCCGCTTCATCTCGCGCAGCGACTTCAGCTCGGCCGCCACCGCCTTATCCACTTCAACACCCTTGCTCATGATCACTCCCTCGCGGGCCTGCTTGCGCCAACGAGACAACATGAAGGGGTGAATGTAAAGCGACTCGGCCACGTCGCTGACCGACACCCCGGGAAGCTGGCTTAGACGGACCGCTGTGGCCTTGAATACATCGCTATAGCGATACGTAGTACGAGGACCTGGTCTGGGCATGGATGACACTCCTGATAGTTAGATCAGGGTGTCCACTAAACCGTAGGAGCTACCGGTTCGGCTTGAATGAATTGTTAGGCATCACCGGCTCACCTCGATGTGATTGAGCTTTCCGTCTTGCGCGTAGAATGCCGGCAGGCTTGCCGCACGCGCGATCAGTGCGACGTCAATGATGTCTTGAACGGTTGCCTCTTGGTCGTAAAGCAAGACTACCGACGTGACGCCCTCGGAATGCTTAGCTGTCCGAATGGCATCTCCCATACGCTCTACGGAGTAGTTGCGACCACGCCAAGTGAACTCGTCTCCTGGCGCTGCAGCGATCTCCGCAGGAAGCTCGCCTGCACTGGGCTCCGGCCGCGCCACCGATGCGCAACCGGTCGCGATGACCAAGACGACAAAGAGTGCTTTTTGGATGACGCCCATATTGCCCCCTGTGATGCCTAACGCCTGAGTTAAGCCGACCCACAGCAGGGCGGCGACTGGGTGCGAATATAGCCGAAGGCGGGCACTTAGGCGGCGCCCTGATGTGGGTTCGGCTTGAACGAATTGTTAGGCCGCAGCCGCGTGTCCTGGCCGCCAACCAAGAAGACGGGCGGGTAGAAACAGAATGGCCTGCAAGAGCGCGAACATAGCAGAGAACGTGATCCCCACCAGACGGAATGGTAGGGCGAGCAGCCAGATAATTGGCCACAGGACCAAGGCCAGCAGAGCCAGCGGCCAGCACAGGATGAAGAGAAGGCACCAAGCAACTATCCCAATAAGTGCTTTCATAACAAGGCTCCTACGGCCCGGACACCGAGCGGTCAGGATTGCATTGGCTGAAACGGGTGGCAAGTCGCTACGACGGAGCGGCTGGAACGCGGAACCAAACGCCAGATACGGCGACGAAACTACCCCGCGGCCTAACGCCTGAATTAAGCCGAGCCGCGAAGCGGGTTCGGCTTGAATGAATTGTTAGGGGGCAGCCCCGCACGACGAAGCGCCAGCAAGAGCAGCGTCATGATCAATGCAGACAGTAGTGCTGCCTGTATCGGGATGCCACCAACTGCAAAGAAGTTGCTGAGCTGGCCCAAGTATACGAATAGGCGATGGATGGGCGAAATCCAGATAGCGAATGCGAGTGCAACCCCAAGAAAAAACGATCCACTTACCCAGGCAACACGCCAACGCCGCCCGGGGAGCAGTTGCCAGTGAAGAACGGCCGCAACTCCGAAGATGGGGAGCCACAAGACGGTAAGCAATCCGATGAGTTCACTCACAGTGATGTAGTTGTCCATCCCGGCCCCTAACTACTATTCGACCCCAAAGCGGGGTGTAGCGCCGATTCTGTAGCTTGCTCGGCAGGTCGTCAATTGGTGAATTTCTTTCTGAATCAGAGGGTTTCCCATCAAAGTTTAATAAATGCGGAACTGTGTTATGCGGCCGCTACGCCCTCTAAGCACTATTACGGTGCCGGCGCGCCGGATAATACAAGGAGTGGCGCCGCTTGACGTGCGAGCGCGCAGCGTTTGGTCGCGCGGGGATCATTAAGCCTGTGTCGCCCCGCGCTTACAGATACCGGCCGACCTTGTTCTTCAGCAGCTGGACTAGCACCGGGTCCATGTAGTCGTAGTCGTCTGGAATATCCAGACAGATCAGGCGCTGGTGGCCACGCAGATGGTGTTTGAACTTGCTGCGGAGTTTGTTGCGGTGGGTCTTCTCCATGACGAAGATGAGGTCCGCCCATTCCACCAGCTCTGCGGACAACGGGACTTCGGCGTCGTGATTCAATCCGGCGGAAGCCGTTTCGACATCGTCGCGGAGTGAGAACACTTGTTCGGCAGTGGGGCTGCGCAAGCGGTTCTGGCTGCAGATAAATAGTAGTTTCTTCAACGGCAGTTGCTTGGATGATTGGTGAGCACGGAATGCGAGAACGAAGAAGAGCGTTTAGTCATCCTTGCTCCTGTCTTCATCATGTTCATACCGCTTCCGCAAACGCCGGGCGGGTCAGGTTGACCGCGTCGCCGTTGGTGCACAGTACTTCGTCTTCGATGCGGATGCCGCCGTACGGCCGGAGCGCGTCCACACGCGCCCAATCGATGCTGTCGGCGTGACCGTTCTGCTTCACCTCGTTCAACAGCATGTCGATGAAGTAGACGCCCGGTTCGATGGTCACCACCATTCCCGGTTCCAACACGCGTGTCATGCGCAGATAGGGATGCCCCTGCGGGCGCGGTATCTTGCCGCCGTGGTCGCTTTCGGCGAAGCCGGCCACGTCGTGGACCTGCAAACCGATGGGATGGCCCAGGCCGTGCGGGAAGAACGCCGCGCTGACGCCGGTTGCCAGAGCGGTTTCCGGTGAGACCTTGATAACACCGTGGTCCTTCAAGATGCCCATCAGGCTCAGGTGCGCATCGATGTGCAGTTGCTTGTAGTCCACGCCGGCGCGTACGCCTTCGCCCATCGTGATCTGCGCGGCGTCCACCGCATTGACCAACGCCTGGAATTCGCCGGACGTATCCATGGCGTAGGTGCGGGTGATGTCGCTGGCGTAGCCATGAAAGCTGGCGCCGGCGTCTATCAGAAAACTGCGCACCGGCGTGGGCGCGGTGTGGCACCGGTCGTGGTAGTGCAGCACGGCACCATGTTCATTCAAGCCAATGATGTTGTTGTAAGGCAGTTCGCTCGGGTCCTGGCCAACGGCGTTGCAATAAGCCATATGGATGGCGAATTCGCTTTTGCCTTCGCGGAATGCCGCCTCGGCAGCGCGATGGCCGCGCACGGCAAGGTGTTGGGCCTCGCGCATCAAAGCGATCTCGTAAGCGGTCTTGTAGGACCGCTGATACTCCAGATAGTTGACGACCGCATCCGGACTATTTGGGGTGTAGTCACCCAGCGCGCTCTGAGGTTCGCCCAGGATGGCGCAGCGGTTCACTGGCTTGGGCAGCAGCGCCAGCGCTTCGTCTGGTTTGCGGATGATGTGGATATCGAAATGCTCCACCCACCAGCCGCTGGGCGCATCCGGCACCACGTGCCAGTAGTCGAACGGCTGATAGAAGATCACCTTCGGCCGCTGGCCCGGCGTGTAGACCAGCCAGCTGTAAGGCACGCGAGTGAGCGGCAGCCAGGCCTTGAACTGCGGATTGACCGCATACGCATAATCCCGGTCGTCGAAGACCTGATAGTGCAGTGTGCCGCTGGGCACGACCAGATGATCGAAGCCGCCACGCGTCAGCGCTTCGTCCGCACGCCGCTTCATGGTGGCGAAGTGGTCGGCGTAGAGTAGGGCGAAATCTACGTTCGGAGCGGATACGGTCATTGTGGCGGCTCGTTCGGGGTGCGGCAATTTTGCCGCATTCGGCCGACTATTTCCCGTGGCATGAATGCGAGCAGCTTTGGACACGGATCAACGCGGATAGCTGCGGATAGCCGCGGACAAGCGCATCGAATGCCTTGATCTGTGTTTATCCGCGTTTGTCCGTGCCTAAGGTGCTCTTGCGGTTGAGAGATATTGCAATCTGATAGGAAGAGCTCGCGGCGGGACGCCGCTCCGCGCCCCGGTAACTCCGCAATGGGCGCGATCTGGAACGCGCCGCAGCGCGCCTGTGTGGTGAACAGCAGTTTCGCTTTGCCGTCATCTGACGGAAAGAGCTCGCGGCGGGACGCCGCTCCTACCGGCGGGACGCCGCTCCTACGGGGATACGTACAGGAACACCTACAAAGGCGCGCGCAATTCAGCCGGTACCGGTGTCGGGGGCATTGACCCAGGCGCGCAGGGCTTCCAGTGGTTCTTTGTCGATGGTAAGGAAGCGCAGGCCGGCGAAGGACTGGCCGGGGGTATTGGCTTGGGCGGCCCATATCAGGTGGGCGCCGACTTCGATGGGTGTTTCGCGGCCGCGGTTATCGCGAATGTGGAAGCGCAATTGGTACAGCGCGTCTTCCACTATGGGTGCATTGGCGACCAGCAGCATGCCGGATTCGGACACATTGCCTACGCGGCCGATGGCTTGTTCGGTCATCAGATCGATCACGGCCACCGGTTCGGGAACGTGGCGGCGTCGGGCGCGGCGGAATTCCTTCATGCGTCTGCTCCGGAAAGATCACTCGGCCGCTGTGTGCCGGTCAGGCTGCGCAACGCCTTGAGGGTGGCGTTCCAGGCGCGGTCGATCAGGCGCCCCTTGTCTTCCGTCACCACCAATGCCTGTCCCTGTGCCATCAAATGGGCGATGGTGTCCAGCGATTGCTCGCCTACGCGCTGGCCGCGCTGATTGACGAACAAAGCATTGCCAGTTACCGGGCTGAACCAGGACAGCCGCTGCCGATGAACATCACCCTGCTGGTTCTTGGTGAACTCGAACCAGGTGCCGAATGGCAGCGTGCGCAGGTAGTCATAGCATTCCTGTTCCTGCGCCGTGCGCGGGTGTGGCGTCTTTTTCTTGGCCGGTGTCTGCTCGCCCAGGCGCGCGCGCGCCTTCAGGCGTGCGGTCAGTTCCGTGCGCGAGGTGCTTTCATCCTCCGCGGCGCTCGATAGCCGCCGGGCGATGGCCGATGCCTCGTCCTCGTGGTATCCGACCTGGACCAGTGATTTCTCGATCCGTTCGGTCAGCTGCGGGTCGGCCGGTACATCGTCGCCCGCAGTCGTGGCCGCCACGATCCGCAGTGTGGTCTGCAGCTGTTCGTGCCACTCATCGGAACTCTCGCCATTGCGCAACAACGTCAGCGTCAGTACGTCCGCCCAGGCCTGACTCAGCAGGGCTTGAACGAACTTCTGCGGTTGCTGGTCGCGCAATGCGGTCTGGATGGTTTCCGCCGCCTTCTGCTTGGCAACTTCCAGGCGATCCTTGCCGCGTGCCGCCTCTACCTGCCGACGCTCGGCCAATTCGGCTTTGCGGGCCAATACCTGGAAATGCTGCTGCACTTCCTGGTTGGCGCGCTCGAACACCGCTTCATCGCCTTGATACTCGGCGACCACCCGCTCAACGGCCTGATGCAGCTTGAGCACCAGCTGTGGATCCACGTCGTCATCGCCCAGCCAAGTGGCGCCGGACTCGGCGACGGCATTCAACAGTTCTCGGGCGGGGTGTTGCGGACGCAGGAAGAAATCGCGATCACGCAGGGCCGCTTGTACGATCGGCGCCTGCAAGCGGACCAACAGATCCGCCGCCGGCGCTTCCTGCTGCACCTCTCGTTCGATCTCGTTGTACAGCAAGCCGAGCAGCTCGAACGTGTCGGCATCGGCGCTGGCCAAGGCGGCGTTCGCGCCATGCTTTTCCCGTGCCTGGGCCAGCATTGCCTGTTGAAGATCCTGCACGGTGCGGCGCCGCTGGTCGGGCGCGTGCGGCAGCGTCGTTTCAGTCTGCAGGGACTGCAGCGTGGTCAGCACATCCGACGTAGGCAGCAGTTTTTTGCGGAAGGCCGCTACCGCCTCGGCGGTGCGCGGTGGCGGTTGGAATGGTTCTGCGCTGGCGACCGAAGCAGCGCCCGGCGCGACGGCAGACGGTGGATTGGCCGGCCCGGCGGTGACGGAACTAGCTGCTGTCGCGTCGGCGGCCAATGCGGTGCGTCGAATCGAAAGCAGTTGCTGCAGCGCGGCGAACGATGCATCAATGTCGGCGTCGGTCGGCGTCGCGGGTACCGCGGGAATGGGGTCGACCGCAACAGGCGCAGCCGGTGTTGTTCCAAGGCCTGCAGTATCGCTTTCCGCAGCCAGGGTGGCCCAACTGGCAGATGACGACTGCCCCTGCCATCCGGTCATGGGACGGCTGGCGGCTGGGCCGGATGCCGTTCCCCGGTGCGGTCCGCCGCCCACGTCGCCCGCGCGCACGATGCGCGGCAGGTAGACGTTCAGCCCCGGCAACACGCCCTGGCTGGCCAGGAACTGATTCACCGTGCCGGCCCATTCGACGTAGTTGAACATCACCTTGAGATCGAAGCTGCGGTACAGCAGCAACTGGGCGCCCAAGGTCAAATCCAGGGTGACCGCCGCGTCCTTCAGGACATGGGAAAGACGCTGCGGACCAAGCGGCAGCGTCTCCGCATCGAACGCCGGGCTGCCGGCCAACACGCCGAAGCGCTGGCCCATCAGCAAGATCTGCGTGGCAGCCCGGCTTTCATGCCGGCGCGCCACGTCGTTCAGCACGATCTCCTGATCCATCGCCGCATCTTCGACCAGCGTCAATGTCTGGTAATCCAGCAGCGCATGGGCGTTTTCATCACGTTTTGCGCGTGGTAGACGGATGCCAGCCAGTTCCGCTTCCAAGCCGAACATGTAGTGCGGAATCAGTTCGCTGCGGTTTTTCTGTAGGGCTAGCAGATCGGCGAAGTGTTCCGCCTGGCGATTGTTGTTGCGGGCTTTTTCCGCCTGCTTGAACAGCTGCTGCTCGAACTCGACCAGCATTCCGTTGAGCGCGGCAATGAAGTCGACGGTGATGTGGTCATACAGATTCTGCAGAATCCGGCGCACTCGCGGCGGCAACGATGCCGAAGCGATCGTGGTGGGTTTCGCGCCAATTGCATTTGGTCTTATCGCAGACATCAGTGCGGCAGCACTCCCCTTTGGGCAACGATTATCACATGTCAGCGAGATTACAACGGGTTTGTAGCCAGGGTGTGATGGAGGCCGATGATCGGTTGTTGATCAGTTCGTCAGGAACAGCTCGACCACGTCATTGGTGAAGCGCCTGCCCAGTTCTGTGGGGACGGCGCGGCCTTCCGACAGCGTCAGCCAACCATGCTGCAAGGCCTGCTCCAGCGGTGCGGCGATCGCGGTTGCCGGCAAGCCCGTCCTGGCCTCGAAGTCGGCTAGTGCGAAGCCCTCGTGCAGCCGCAAGGCATTGAGCATGAACTCGAACGGGCGCCGCTGCGGTGCTATCCGGTCATCGCCGCCGATGGCCTGCGGCGTACCGGCAGCCTCCAGGTAAGTCGTGGGGTGCTTCACTTTCCAGCGCCGCAGGATCGTCTGTTCCGCGCCCAAGGTGATCTTGCCGTGTGCGCCGGCGCCGACGCCCAGGTAGTCGCCGAAGCGCCAGTAATTGAGATTGTGTGCGCATTGACGCCCCGGCTTCGCATAGGCGCTGACTTCGTAATGCGCGTAGCCCGCGTCGGCCAGCATCGCCTGGCAGTGCTCCTGCATATCCCAAGCGTGGTCGTCATCGGGAATGCCCTTCGGCGGCCGCGCGAAGAAGATGGTATTGGGCTCCAGGGTGAGCTGGTAGTGCGAGATGTGCGCGGGTTGAAGGGCAAAGGCGCGGTCCAGATCGCGCTCGGCCATGGCCAGCGTCTGCTCCGGCAACGCGTACATCAGGTCCAGGTTGAAGTTGTCGTAGCCGGCGTCCTGTGCCAGCTTCACCGCGCGCTCGGCTTCGCTGCTGTCGTGGATACGGCCGAGCCGCTTCAGGCATTCGTCATCGAAGCTCTGGATGCCGAAGCTGATGCGGTTGACCCCGGCATCGCGATAACGGTCGAACCGTCCGTGTTCGGCGGTACCCGGGTTGGTTTCCAACGTGATCTCGCAGCCCGGGGCAAAACGCAGCCGGCTACTGGCGGTTTGCAGGAAACGGTCGATGGTTTCCGGTGGGAACAGGCTGGGCGTGCCGCCGCCAAAGAACACGCTGTGAACGGTTCGGCCCCAGACCAGCGGCAGATCCTGATCGAGGTCGCGGATCAAAGCGTCCGTGTATTCATCGAACGGCAGCGCGCCTTTGCCCTGGTGCGAGTTGAAATCGCAATAAGGACATTTGCGTACGCACCACGGCAGGTGAACGTACAGCGATAGGGGCGGTGGAATCAGCATGCGGTATGGCGACTGGGCGATCGAAGGTGCGACGGGTCTACAGAACGACGGTGCGCAGGCGCTCGCGCAGCTGCACCAGCGCCTGGCCACGGTGGCTCAACGTGTTCTTGAAGTCCAACGCCATCTCGGCGGCGGATTGGCCATAACGCGGATCGAAGAACACCGGATCGTAACCGTGTCCGCCACTGCCGCGCCGTTCGTGCAGGATGTGGCCGCGCCATTCGCCTTCCACGATCAGCGGTTGCGGATCGTTGGCGTGGCGCAGCAGCACCAGCACGCAGTAGAAGTGGGCGCTGCGCTGGTCGTCCGGCACGTCTTTCATCGCCTCCAGCAACTTGTCGATATTACGCGCGGCATCGCCGTGTTGACCGGCATAGCGCGCCGAATACAAGCCGGGTGCGCCGTGCAGCGCGTCCACGCAGATGCCGGAGTCGTCCGCCAACGCGGGCAGGCCGGTGATCTGGCAGGCGTGGCGCGCCTTGATCAGCGCGTTCTCGACAAAGGTCGTGGCAGTTTCGTCAGCATCGCTGACGCCCAGGTCGGATTGGGCGATCAGCTCGATGCCGCTGTCGGCCAGCAGGCCGCGTAGTTCTTCCAGCTTGCCGTGGTTGGAGGAGGCGAGTACCAGCTTCACGAGGAGTCCTGTTCGTTGGCGTTCAAGATGTGGGTTGCAGTAGATCCCAGCGGTTGCCGTAGAGGTCGCGGAATACGACCACGGTGGCATAGCTCTCCTCACGAGGGACTTCCAGGAACGTCACGCCGCGCGCCACCATGGCGTGGTAATCGCGCCAGAAGTCATCGGTCTGCAGGAAGAAACCCACTCGGCCGCCGGTCTGGTCGCCGATTCGCGCGCGCTGGGCGTCGGAGCTGGCTTGCGCCAGCAGCAGGCAGGTCTCCTGGCTACCCCGCGGCGCTACCCGTACCCAGCGCTTGCCGCCGCCTTGGTCGGTATCTTCCAGCAATGCGAATCCCAGGTCGCTGGTGTAGTGGGCGATGGCCTTGTCGTAATCGTCGACGACCAAAGTGATCAGGCTGAGAGTTTGTTTCATCGGGCGCCAAGGCAATCCGGTGGAATTCCCATTGTAGGAGCGCCGTCCCTGGCGGTAGGAGCGGCGTCCCGCCGCGAGCTCTTGTCTTCCATCGCGATCTGACAAGAAGAGCTCGCGGCGGGACGCCGCTCCTACAAGGCAAATGAGGAAAGGGAGAAGGGTTTACCCGGCCAGCGCCGCGCGCTGGGCGGCGAACAGTTCGCTAATGCCCTTTTCGCCCAGTACCAGCAACGCGTCCAGTTCATCGCGGCGGAAAGCGTGGCCTTCGGCGGTGCCTTGCAGCTCAATGAAGCCGCCGCCATCGTTCATCACCAGGTTCATGTCGGTGTCGCAATCGCTGTCTTCCGGATAATCCAGGTCCAGCACCGGCACACCGCGGTAAACACCTACCGACACCGCGGCGACTGCGCCGTGAATGACTTCGCGCTTGATCTCGTTGCGGCTCTTCAGCAAATTGATCGCGTCCACCAACGCCACGTAGGCGCCGGTGATGGCGGCGGTGCGGGTGCCGCCATCGGCCTGCAACACGTCGCAATCCAGCGTGATGGTGCGCTCACCCAATGCTCCGCGGTCCACGCAGGCGCGCAGCGTGCGGCCGATCAAGCGCTGGATCTCCAGCGTGCGTCCGCCCTGCTTTCCACGCGATGCTTCGCGGTCGCTGCGGGTGTGGGTGGATCGCGGCAGCATGCCGTATTCGGCCGTCACCCAGCCCTCGCCTTTGCCACGCAGGAAGCCCGGCACCCGGTTGTCCACGCTGGCGGTGCAAAGTACGCGGGTTTCGCCGAAGCTGATTAATACCGAGCCTTCGGCGTGGCGGGTATAACCGCGCTGGATGCGAACTTCGCGCATCTGATCAGGCAGGCGGCCGCTGGGACGTAACACTGACATGTGGGGATTCCGGGGAGTGGGGAGTGGGAAGCGAGGAATAGAAGCCGCGCATGTGGGTCGTGCGGGTTCCGGAGGCGCGCTAGGGTAACATTCGCGCTCTCGCTACGACCGGACCCGCCCATGATTCGCAGCATGACTGCTTTCGCCACCGCCGAGCGCTCCACGGACGGCGGCACGCTGACCTGCGAACTGCGCGCGGTCAACCATCGCTTTCTTGAGCTGGGCATGCGCCTGCCGGAAGAATTGCGCGTGCTGGAATCCGCCCTGCGTGAACGCATCGCCTCGCGCGTCGCTCGCGGCAAACTGGATTTCACGCTGCGCCTGCGTGGACCGGAAGGCGAGGGCAGCCTGCAACTGAATCCGCACATGCTGGCGCAGCTGTCGGAACTGGCGCTGGACATGTCCGCGCGTTTTCCCGGGCTGCGTACCGAACTGACCGACCTGTTGCAGTTCCCCGGCGTGCTGCAGAACAAATCGGTGGACCCGGTCGCGCTGCAGGCGGAAGCGTTGGCGTTGTTGGATACGCTGCTGGACCAGTTCATGGCGGCGCGCGAACGTGAAGGCGAAAAGCTGGCGACGGTCATCCTGGAGCGCGTCGATGCGATCGCCGCGCAGGCGGCCGAAGCGAGGAAGCTGATTCCCGCGATCCGCACCGGACAGCGGCAGAAACTGGAAGCGCGGCTTGCCGATCTGGCGCAGCCGGCCGATCCGGGGCGGGTGGAGCAGGAACTGGTGATGTCGTTGCAGAAGCTTGATGTCGATGAGGAATTGGATCGCCTGGATAGCCACATCAAGGAAATCCGCCGGGTTCTGAAGCAGGCCGAGCCGGTTGGCCGGCGCCTGGATTTCCTGCTGCAGGAGTTCAACCGCGAGGCGAATACGCTGGGCTCAAAATCGGTCGATACCCGCACCACCAACATCGCGGTGGAACTGAAAGTGCTGATCGACCAGATCCGCGAACAAGTGCAGAACATCGAATGAGCAAGCGCGGCACCTTGTATATCGTGGCCGCGCCGTCTGGCGCCGGTAAGAGCAGCATCGTCAATGCCGTGCTGGCGCGCGACTCTGAAATCGCACTGTCGATCTCGTTCACGTCGCGCGCTCCGCGCCCCGGCGAACGTCACGCGCACCATTACCACTTCATCAGCGCGGACGAGTTCAAAACGATGATCCGCGCCGGCGAGTTCTTCGAGTACGCGCAAGTGCACGGCGACTGGAAAGGGACCGCACGGCAGTCGGTGGAGCCACAGCTATGCGCCGGCAAGGACGTGCTGCTGGAAATCGACTGGCAGGGCGCCCGCCAGGTGCGCGAAAAAGTGCCGGATGCCGTCAGTGTCTTCATCCTGCCGCCGTCCCGCGATGCGCTGGAACAGCGCATGCGTACACGGGGCCAGGACAGCGAGGAAACCATCCAGCGCCGGCTGGCGGCCGCGCGCGAGGAGATGTCGCACTACGACGAGTTTGATTACGTCATCGTCAATGACATCTTCGAAAAGGCGGTGGAAGAAATGCAGACCATCTTTACCGCCAGCCGCCTGCGCCGTGAGGCGCAGGAAGTCCGCCACGCCAGCTTGATCCGGACGTTGCTGGCGTAGGTTCAGGCGCGATTAGCTGCGTTGCGCACACGTCTGGGCCCTCCACGGCAACGTTCAGGCCCGTGCACCGGCACTGCTTTCCATATGAGCTGGCCCTCCGTTCGTGCGCACAGCGCACTCTGCGGCGGATACGGTGAATCTAACTAATTGATTTTTAAGAAAAGGCTTGCAATCGAGGGGTGGCTTGCCTACAATCGCGGCCCTTTCCCCATTCAATCGTGCGGCCCATCGGGTCGCCGGGAGCCCGTATGGCCCGCATCACCGTCGAAGACTGCCTGGAAGTCGTCAACAACCGTTTCGATCTGGTCACGATGGCCGCCAAGCGCGCCCGTCAGCTCGCCAATGGCGTGGAGCCCACCATCGACAATAGCGAAAGCGCCGATAAGCCGACCGTGCTGGCGTTGCGCGAAATCGCCGCCCGCAAGATCGACAACGACCTGATCGACCGCGTCGAAAAGGCCGAGCGCGAGCGCGCCGAACGCGAAGCACTGGAGTGGGCCGCCGCCGAAGTGGTCGCCGACGACGATCTGTCCAAGGGCGACGACTGAACCACCGGCAACAGGCCGGGCGATAGTCCGGTTTGTCAGCCACTGGAAAAGCCCGCGCCAGCGGGCTTTTCTTGTTTTGGTCGTTTGCCGTTAAGCCGCGTCTGGAATAGGCTGGCGGCATGAACCCAGGCCGCACCGCCAAGGCAGTCAAAGCCAGCGCTCCGTCGCGCGACGAAGCGGCGCCGGACTATGTTCTGCAGTTCGAACACGCCGCTTCGTACCTGCCGGCCGAACAACTGCCACTGCTGCGGCATGCCTGGGAACTCGGCGCCGCCGCGCACATCGGTCAAACCCGCAAATCCGGCGAACCGTATATCACCCATCCGATCGCCGTCGCGCGCGTGCTGGCCGAACTGGGCATGGATGCGGAAACACTCATTGCGGCCATCCTGCACGACACCATTGAAGACACGCCGCTGACGCGCGATGAAATCGCCATCGAATTCGGCGAGTCGGTTGCCGAATTGGTCGATGGCGTCACCAAGCTGGACAAGCTGAAATTCCGCGACCGCCAGGAAGCCGCGGCGGAAAGTTTCCGCAAGATGCTGCTGGCGATGTCGCGCGACCTGCGCGTGATCATGATCAAGCTGGCCGACCGCCTGCACAACATGCGCACGCTGGGCGCGCAGGGCGCCGAAGCGCGGCAGCGCATCGCCCGTGAAACGCTGGATATCTATGCGCCCATCGCCCAGCGCCTGGGCATGAACCTGGTCAAGTCGGAACTGCAGGACCTGGGCTTCCGCGCCATGCATCCGTGGCGGCACGCCATCATCGACAAGCACATCCGCAGCCAGCCGGTGGTGCGGCGCGAATCGATGGCGCAGATCGAAGCGCACCTGTCGCAACGGCTGACCAAGGAAGGCATCGAGCACCGACTGGTCAGCCGCATCAAGACGCCGTGGAGCATCTATAACAAGATGCGCAGCGAAGGTAAAAGCTTCGATCAGGTAATGGACGTGTTCGGCTTCCGCGTCGTGGTCGACTCGGTACCGACCTGCTATCACGCGCTCGGCGCAGTGCATTCGCAGTACAAGCCGTTGGACGGACGCTTTCGCGATTTCATCGCCATTCCCAAGGCCAATGGCTACCAGTCGCTGCACACGGTGCTGTTCGGGCCGTACGGTTCGCCGATCGAAGTGCAGATACGCACACAGGAAATGGATTTGATCGCCGAACGCGGCATCGCGGCGCATTGGACCTACAAGTTCGGTGCCGACACCCCGAATAGCGCGCAGAGCCGCGCGCATGCCTGGATAGTGGAGCTGATCGAGAACCAGCGCGCCGCAGGTTCTTCGCTGGAGTTCCTGGACAACGTCAAGGTCGATCTCTTCCCTGATGAGGTCTATCTGTTCACGCCTAAGGGCAAGATCCTGGCGTTACCGCGCAACTCCACCGCGCTCGACTTCGCCTACGCTGTGCACACGGACGTCGGCAATCGCGCGGTGGCTTCGCGCGTGGACAAGAAGCTGGTGCCGTTGCGCACCAAGCTGGCCAGTGGCCAGAGCGTGGAAATCATCACCGCCAAGTCCGCCGCGCCCAAGCCGCAATGGCTCGAGTTCGTGGTGACCAGCAAGGCGCGCACGGCGATCCGGCACCAGCTCAAGCAACTCGAGCACGAAGACGCGGTGCAGCTGGGCCACCGCATGCTGGACCGCGCGCTGGAAGAACTCGACAGTTCACTGGAGCGCCTGCCCGCACAGCGGCTGGATGCGTTCCTGACCGAGCATCGGTATCCGCGTCTGGAAGCGCTGCTGGCCGACGTCGCATTGGGCAACTGGATGCCGTCACAGGCCGCGCAGGCGCTTACGGCATTCGCCGAACTGCGCAGTGGTGGCCATTCGCGTCATTCGCAGGAAAAAATCCTGATCAACGGCACCGAGCGCGGCGTGGTCAGCTTCGCCAATTGCTGTCAGCCGATCCCCGGCGACGAGATCATGGGCTATCACACCGCCGGCAAGGGCATCGTGGTGCATCGGCTGGATTGTCCCAACGTCACTGAGTTCCGCAAGTCGCCTGATCGTTGGGTGCCTATCGACTGGGACGCCAACGTCAGCGGCGATTACGACGCTTCGCTGCTCATCGATGTGGAAAACCGTCCCGGCGTGCTGGCGCAAGTCGCGGCCGCGGTGGCGAAGAGCCAGTCGAATATCGAACGCGTGGAGTATCTGGAGCGCGATATCAACGTCGCCGTGCTGCGTTTCTCCATCCAGGTGCGCGACCGCAATCACCTGGCGGAAGTGATGCGTCGCTTGCGCCGATTGAACGTAGTGCATGGCGTACGCCGGCAATAGGGCGGGCCCAGGCCCGCCATCGCCATGCCCGTTCTTGCGACGACGATGGGTTCTAATTGGTCGGCCTCGATCATCGCCGCCATGATCCGAACGCGCGCGATGGCGGGCCTGGGCCCGCCCTACGGTTTAGAATCCCTGCAACGCCGAACACAGGAATCACCATGACCCGCCAGATCGTCCAGACCGACCATGCGCCCGCTGCCATCGGCCCGTATTCGCAAGCGGTTCGCACCGGCAATACTGTTTATTTCTCCGGGCAGATTCCGCTGGATCCCGCCACCGGTGCATTGGTCGAAGGCGATATCTCAGTGCAAGCGCGGCGCGCATTCGACAACTTGAAAGCGGTGGCCGAAGCGGCCGGCGGATCGTTGGACCGGATGGTGCGATTGGGTTTGTACTTGACCGACCTGGGCCAATTCGCTGCGGTCAACGCGGTGATGCAGGAATATTTCTCAACGCCGTTTCCGGCGCGCTCCACCGTCGAAGTTTCCGGTCTGCCCAAGGGAGCGGTGTTTGAAGTCGATGCGGTGATGGTGCTGGATTGAAGCGCTAGCGCGTTTCCATAGCGATTGTTTCAATCGGAGCCGACGGGAAGCCGGAACGTCCTTGCACCGATTGCTAGGATTCAATCATTCATCGTCATCCCGGCGTAGGCCGGGATCTAGCGACTTGATCGGGGGTTCGACTGTAGAGCTTTAACAGCCGGATGACGGGTCAGGCCAGCCGCCATTTTTGGATTGCACGGCGCTGGGTCCCGGCCTGCGCCGGGATGACGAATCTGTTGTGGCTTGAAACTAAGAGGATCCCTGTCACGCCATGCGCTCACGCGCTTCGCTGGGCGTGTAGCCGGTCCAGCGTTTGAACGCGCGGCGGAATTCGCGCACGTCGGTGAAGCCGACCTGGTTGCCGACCCGCGAGATGGTCATGCCACGATCGTGCAGCAGTTCCAATGCGCGTTGCGTGCGAATGTGATCGTGCAGCGCTGTGAAACGGGTGCCTTCCTCGGCCAACTGCCGGCGCAAGGTGCGTTCGCTGAGATGCAGCGCCGTCGCGATGTCCGCCATCTGAGGGTTTTCTCGTAGCCGCGGACGCAACTGGCGACCCACCGCTGCAGTGGTTTCACCCTGCAGCGACAGCGCATCCAGCTGGGCGCGGCATAGCGCCAGCGCCTGACGCGAGGTGACCGGGTTGTAGCTGGGAAAGGGCAGGGCCAGCCATCGGCTGTCCACCACCATGCCGTTATAGGGCTGGTCGAATCGCACTTCGCACTCGAACATCTCGGTGTACTTGTGCGCATAGGCCGGCGCTGGATAAGCCAGGTCCAGACGCCGGGGATGGAACTCCAGTCCCGCTAGTTCGCGCGCCAGCATCAACACGCTGGAGAACATTTCCTCGCACAGGAACGGCAGGATGTCCGCCGGCGCGAACGGCGCGGATGCCACTACGGTCACCGCATCGCCGCCCTCCAGCGACGGCATGTCCAAATCCATCAGCGGGCCGATGGCGTGTTGGTAGGTCAGGCCGATAGATACGGCTTCGCCGAAATTCGGCGCGGTCTTCATCGCCAACCCCAACAAGCCGAAGTTGCCGCCGTTCTGCTTGGCTCCCATCGCCAGGCCGACGCCGTCGAGCGGTAGCGAGCGCAGCGCGCGACGGATCACCTCGATGGCCTGGCGGTAAGAAACCCGCGCGTCAGGTTCCTGCACCTCACGCGTATTGAGGCGCAAGCCGGTGAACCAGTCCTCGCAGTTCACTCCCAGTTCGCCCGCCAGCAGCACCAAGCCGCACAGCATGTTGGTCGGCAGATTGGCGACGGATAGCCGCGCATCTTCCCCCTGGCCCTGATTGCGTCGCATCGAAGCCCCTCCAGCTTGTCCGCTTTGCCCCCCTTAGTATGCCGCTCCTGCCCTCTCGCGTGATCGGCGTCGCGGACAAGACTGCTTTCCACATACGCAGGCGTCCGGAGGACTTCCGGGCACCTGTGCCGTTCGGGTCAACGGGAGGGCAAGATGCGGCGATCGATTCTGGCGATGGCAGTAGCGCTGGTGGTGGTGGGGTGCAGCCGGCCAGCACCGGAGATGGGCACCGAAATCGCGGCTGCGGATGCCGCATTCGCCAAGACGTTCCAGGAACGCCTGCTGGACGCCAAACCCGGCGATGTCATCGAAATCCCGCCGGGACGCCACGCTTTCGATCGAAGTCTGAGCTTGCGTGCGAATGGCGTCACCCTGCGCGGCGCCGGTATGGACAAGAGCGTGCTGACCTTCAAAGGCCAGAAAGCCGGCGCCGAAGGGCTGCTGGTGAATGGTGATGATTTCACCATCGAGAACCTCACCATTGAGGATTCCAATGGCGATGGACTGAAGATCAGCGAATCCAAGAACATCACCATCCGTAGCGTGAAGGTGCACTGGACCGGAGGGCCCAGCACCAGGAACGGCGCCTACGGACTATATCCGGTGCTATGCAAGAACGTGCTGATCGAGGACTCGGTAGCGTTTGGCGCTTCCGACGCCGGTATCTATGTGGGCCAATCCGACGGAGTGATCGTGCGCCGCAGCCGCGCCGAATCCAACGTGGCCGGGATCGAGATCGAAAACACCATCAACGCCGACGTGTACGACAACGTCGCCACCAAGAACACCGGCGGCATCCTGGTGTTCAACATGCCAGGCCTGTCGCAGCAGGGCGGCAATATCCGGGTGTTCAACAATCAGGTAATTGCCAACAACACCGACAATTTCGGCGCCAAGGGCACACCGGTGGCGAGTGTGCCGGCCGGGTCCGGCGTGCTGGTCAACTCGAATGACGACATCGAGATATTCGGCAACACCATCGCAAACAACGTCACCGCCAACATCATCATCTCCAGTGTGTATTCGGCCGGCTACAAGGACTCCAGCAGGTCGGAGACTTTCGATCCCTATCCGGAAAACATCTATGTGCACAGCAACAAGCTGTCTGGTGGCGGCGATTCGCCAGACGGCTTGGACCTGAAGGCGCTGAAGGTGGCGCTATTCGGACTGCGCGGGAGCTTCCCGGATGTGTTGTGGGACGGCTACTACAACGCGCAGCGCAAGGTCGGTACTCAGGTCCGCGGCCCGGATATCTGTCTGCGCGACGTCAACGGTGTGGTGAACGCAGACGGACCTGGCGGCTATAAGAACCCGGACAAGGATGCGAAACGCTTCGACTGCGAGTTGCCGCGACTGCCTGCCGTCGATCTGGGCCGGGGCTGATCCATGTTGAAGGCGCTGCGCGGCTTGGCGATGCTGCTGTCGCTGGCGACGCTCGCCGCTTGCGGAAAGAGCGAGCCGGTACATTTTTTTGCCGAAGGCCAACCGACAGCACTGAGCGATTGGCATGTGGTGGAACGCGAGGATGGGCGCCTGACACTCAACAAAGGCGTCATTCCCTACGATCTCAACACGCCCTTGTTCAGCGACTACGCACATAAGCTGCGCACCATCTGGATGCCGGCTGGCGTGTCGGCCCGCTACAGCGACACCGGAAGTTTCGATTTTCCAGTCGGCACCATCATCAGCAAGACGTTCTACTATCCGCTGCCGTCAAAACAGCCATGGGATGGAAAATCGGTAGCGCGCACGTTGCCGCAGGATGATGCGCTCGAAAAGGAAACACTTGATCTGAGCAAGGTGCGATTGATCGAAACCCGATTGCTGGTGCATCGCAAGGAAGGCTGGATCGCATTACCGTACGTATGGAACGACGCGCAGACCGACGCAACGCTGGAACGCACGGGCGCGGTGATTCCGCTGGAATTGGTGGACGCAGCCGGTGCTAGGAAAGCAGCCAACTACCAAGTGCCCGACCAGAATCAATGCGCGGGCTGCCACGCTACCGACAACCGATCACGGAAGATCCAGCCTATCGGCCCCAAGGCGCGGCACCTCAATCGCGATTTCACTTATGCGGAAGGGCCCGAGAACCAGCTGACCCATTTGTCGCGCATCGGCTATCTCACCGGCGCGCCCGCACCTGGCCAAGCGCCCAGGGCAGCGGATTGGACCAACACAGTGCATGCGAGCCTGGACGATCGCGCTCGGGCATATCTCGACATTAACTGCGGTCATTGCCATAGCGCCACCGGTCCGGCGATCACATCGGGCATGTGGCTGGACGCTTCAACTCAGGACCGGCTCAGGCTGGGTTTCTGCAAACAGCCGATCGCCGCCGGCAAGGGCACGGGCAATCGGCTGTACGGCATCGTGCCCGGTGACCCGGACGCGTCGATTCTGGCGTTCCGCATGGATAGCGATGATCCGTCGGTGATGATGCCGGAGTTGGGGCGGTCGGTGATTCATCGCGAGGGCGTGGCACTGATACGCGAGTGGATACAGGCGCAGCAAGGCAGCTGCGAGATTTAAGGGGAAGGGAACCGTGATGCAGCGGCCGTCTGTGGCGGTCAGAACGCACAACCGCTTCTTGGGAGAGAGTGATGAAACTGATGCAACGCGATCTGGTCATCGGCATGCGTCGTGCCTTGTTCGGGGGATGGGTGGTGCTGGCGGCGTCGGGAACGGCCTGGGCTCAAGAAAGTGAGGCGCCCACCGACGCCACCACGCTGGATAAGATCACCGTGACCGCGCAGGGTCGCGAGCAGGAACTGCAGGACGTGCCCATCGCGTTGCAGGTGCTGAACGACCAACTGATCGATGACGTCGCCGCCGAGGACATGGGAGATCTGGACAGTTTCGTCCCGGGCCTGCGCATCAACAGCGTGCAGCCGACTCAGCCGGAAATTTCGCTGCGTGGTATCAGCACCGACGACTTCGGCATCGGCACCGACCCGGCAGTCGGCGTATTTATCGATGGCGTCTACACCGGCCGTAGCGGAGGCATCCTGTTGCCGTTGACCGATGTGGAGCGCATCGAAGTGCTGAAAGGTCCGCAAGGCACATTGTTTGGCCGTAATACCGCCGCTGGCGCGGTATCGGTGATCACCAAGCGGCCAAGCGATGAAACCGAAGCAGCCGCCAAACTGCGGCTGGGCAATCACGGCAAGCAGTACCTCGAAGCGATGGCCAATATCCCGGTCGGTGAACGGTCGGCGTTACGCTTGAACGGCCTGATCAATCACAGCGATGGCTGGGTGCAGGATGGCGCCACCGGCGAGGATTTGGCGGGCGATAACGTATGGGCCACGCGCGCGGCGTGGCAGCTGGGCCTGGGCGACAACACCACCGCGCTACTGAGCTGGGACCATGAAAACCTGGATCAACGCGGCCGGCCTACCACCGGTATCGTGCCGTTACCGCCGCCGCCCGGCCGGCCGACCGCACCGGCCAACCCGCTGGAATATCGAGACCCGCGTGATATCAGTACGTTCAACGACACCACCGCCAGCGCAGAATGGCGCACGTTCGATGGCGTGACGCTGATCGTTGACCACGCCTTCGAGTGGGGCCATCTGACCTCGACCACGGCTTGGCGTCAGTTCGATTCGCTTAATCGTGTGGAAGAGGACGGCACCAATCGGCCCGATCTCTATCTCGACTCCACCAATAGTGAAACCAACGAGAACAAATATCAGGAATTCAAGTTCAGCGGCGCCACCGACAAGCTCGACTGGGTGGCCGGCGTGAGCTATTACGAAGAAGAAGCGCGCCAGACCAGCGAGATCGATACCAACACGACAGCCGTCGATACCGCTGTCGCCAACTTGGGGCTGGCGCCGACGCCCGACGGAACATTGTTTGGATTCTTCTCGCAGGTGCTCGCTGCCAACGGCATTCCGTTGAGTCTGCTGGATCACGGCTGGAACGAGTCGTTCAACAACACGCTCAAGACCAAAGCCTACGCCGGGTTCGGCGACGTCATCTGGCATGTCAACGACAAACTCAATCTGACCTTCGGCCTACGATATACCCGCGACGAAAAGGACTTCACGTGGTTCAACGACATCCGCAATGCGCCGACGCTGGATGCCACGCTGGACGCGCTGGATGCCGCCGGCTTCTTCGCCTTGGCCGGTGTGCCCAAGGAAACCTTCATCTTCGATCTCGCCTTCATCGACCCGCCGGCGATGATGAACAAGGGCGTCACCAATCGCGCCAGCCAATCATGGAGCGACTGGAGCCCGCGCCTGGTGGTCGACTATCACTTCACCGAGGACATGATGGGTTATGCCTCGCTGGCGAAAGGTTACAAGGCGGGCGGCTTCAACGCGCTGCAGATCGGCAGTGAGTTCGACAACGAGGACGTCTGGAACGCCGAGGTCGGCATCAAGCAATCGTTCCCGGACGCACGGCTGGCCTACAACCTGTCGGTCTACTACTACCGTTACGACAATCGCCAGTCGATCCGTTTGGACAACACCAGTTCCATCCCGCGCTTCGTGGTCGATACCGGTGACGTGGAGGCCTACGGCGTGGACTTCGACATGCGCTGGCAGGTGACCGATGCGTTCGGACTGGATTTCAACGCGGCATACATCGACTCAAAGTACCGGGACTACGGCATCGAAACGCCGGCCGGCATGCTCGATTTGAACGGACAGCCCACGGGTGAACCCAATTGGTCGGCGGCCGTCGGCGGCCACTACGTCTGGCAACTGGGCAACGCGGGCGACCTGCGGCTGGCATTGCGCCATGCGTTCCGTGGCGCCTGCCGCAGCAATGATTACAGCCGGTCTTCCGGCGACTGCGCGGATTACCCGGCGTTTACCACCGGCGAATCGCAGAACCGTACCGACGTACGTCTGGGCTGGACTTCGGCGCAAGGTCATTGGACCTGGGCGGTATACGGGAACAACGTGTTCGACAACCGCTATGTCACTCAATTGAATGTCTACGGCCGGGAAGCGTTCGGTACCGTGGGCGGAGTGGTCAGCGAACCGCGGACTTACGGTCTTGAGGTCGGCTTGAAATTCTGACGCGGGTAAACACACGGCTGCGGATACGCTGATCCGCAGCCGCCAAACTGGCGCGGCACGCCCGAGGGTTTTGATTTCGGCGCGATCCCGGCATGCTTAGCTGATGCCGATCCGAAAAGGCGGGGCGTCCGTCGATCTCCAGCAGCAGCTATTGAGCACTTTGTCCGGAGTGGGTCCGCGCGTGGCCGAGAAATTGGCGGCGCGCGGTCTATCCACGTTGCAGGACTTGTGGCTGCACTTGCCGCTGCGCTACGAAGACCGCACGTCGCTGACGCCTATCCGCCTGCTGCAGCCGGGCGTTCCGGCGCAGGTGGAAGGCCGTGTGGAAGCCGTGGAGCGCGGTTTCCGCTATCGCCCGATGTTGCGCGTGGCGATCGCCGACGATTCACATTCCACGCTGGTGATGCGCTTTTTCCATTTCCGGGCGGCGCAGGTAGCGCAGTTCTCGGTGGGTGCGCGCGTGCGTTGTTACGGCACGCCCAAGCCTGGCCACCATGGGTTGGAAATCGTGCACCCCAGCTATCGCGTGCTGGGTGACGCCGACGAGGGTGAGCTCGGTGATGAACTGGATCCGGTGTATCCGGCCGTCGAGGGGATTGGTCCGGCCACATGGCGCCGGCTGATCGGGCAGGCCTTGGACAAGTTGCCGGACGAGGCCACGCTGGAGCTGCTGCCGGCGGATTCGCTGCGCGGTCTGAATTTGCCTTCGCTGCGCGACGCCTTGCTGATCATGCATCGCCCGCCGCGCGATGCCGATCTTTTGGCGTTGGCGGTGGGCGCGCATCCTGCACAACGCCGACTGGCGCTGGAAGAATTGTTGGCGCATCACCTGAGCCTGCGGCGGCAACGTATTGCCATGCAGCGGCACAAGGCACCTGCGTTGACCGGCAAAGGCCGGCTGGCAGCCGATCTACTGGCGTCGCTGCCATTCAAACTGACGGGCGCGCAGCAACGTGTGTTCAAGCAGATCCGTGCCGACCTGAAGCTGCCCATGCCCATGCTGCGGCTGGTGCAGGGTGACGTAGGCAGCGGCAAGACCGTGGTCGCTGCATTGGCGGCGATGCTGGCGGTGGAGTCGGGCCGGCAGGCCGCGCTGGCCGCGCCGACTGAGTTGCTGGCGGAACAGCACCTGGCCAATCTGCGTGGCTGGCTGGAGCCGTTGGGCGTAAAGGTGGCGTGGCTGGCCGGCAAGGTGACCGGCAAGGCGCGCACGGCGGTGTTGGCCGAGATCGCCTCCGGTGCGGCACAGGTGGTGGTCGGTACCCACGCGTTGATGCAGGAGGCGGTTACTTTCCACAACCTGGCGCTGGCCATCGTCGATGAGCAGCACCGCTTTGGCGTGCACCAGCGGCTGGCGCTGCGCGACAAAGGCGCCTCGGGTACGTCGGTGCCGCATCAATTGGTGATGACCGCCACGCCGATTCCGCGCACGTTGGCGATGGCCGCCTATGCGGACCTGGATGTGTCGGCGATAGACGAATTACCGCCGGGCCGCACGCCGGTGCACACCGTGGCGTTGAGCGCAGAACGACGGCCGGAGCTGGTCGAACGCATTCGCGCCGCTTGCGCCGAAGGCCGTCAGGCTTACTGGGTCTGCACCCTGATCGACGACAGCGATGAGGTCGTCGCGCAAGCGGCCCAGACCACCTACGAACAACTCTCCGCCGCTCTGCCCGAATTGCGTATCGCGCTGGTCCACGGGCGCATGAAGGCTGCCGAGAAGCAGGCGACCATGCGCGCATTCAAGCAGGGCGACGTGGATCTGCTGGTGGCAACCACCGTCATCGAAGTCGGCGTCGACGTGCCCAATGCCTCGCTGATGATCATCGAGAACGCCGAGCGCCTGGGCCTGGCGCAGCTGCACCAGCTGCGTGGGCGGGTGGGGCGCGGTGCGGCGGCGTCCAACTGCGTACTGTTGTACCAACCGCCGCTGTCGATGATGGCCAAACATCGGCTGGCGACCATGCGCCAGACCAACGACGGCTTCGTCATCGCCGAAAAAGACCTGGAGCTGCGCGGCCCGGGCGAGCTGCTGGGCACCCGGCAGACTGGCCTCGCCACCTTCCGAGTGGCCGATCTGGCGCGCGATGCAGGCCTGCTGCCGCAAGTACGCGAATTGGCCGATCGCCTGTTGTCCGAATCGCCGGATGTCGCCGATCGCATCATTGGCCGCTGGGTGGGCGGCGCAGCGCGGTATGCATCGGCTTAGCCCCTCGTTCGGCTGCTCGTAGAGCGGAGCTGCGCCCCGCGATAGTGCCCAGTCAGTAGCGATGAGGCCGTCGCAACGGCAGGCGATAGCGAATAGCCGCCTTTCATCCCCTAAAGGCGCTTCTCGTAGAGCCGAGCTTGCTCGGCTGCTCTTCTGCCTTTCCACGTGATCGCAAAGAGCAGCGGAGCAAGCTCCGCTCTACGACAACCGGCTATTCGCTATCGCCTGCCGTTGCGACGGCCCGATGGCTACCGACCTGTCGCTATCGCGGGGCGCAGCTCGGCTCTACGAGACGTCCCGACCCAGCGACTTTCCCCCGCAACCCGGTAGTGAGAGACTCGGCGGCTCATACAGAGCGAAGAGATATGGCGAAGAAAATTCCCTTGCTGATCGATACCGACCCCGGTGTGGATGATGCGTTGGCGTTGCTGATGGCGTTCAACGATCCCAGGCACGAGATCGTCGGTCTGACCATCGCCGCTGGCAACGTTGGCCTGGATCACACCGTGCGCAACGCGCTGAAGTTATGCGAAATCGTAGGTCGTGATGATGTGCCGGTCTTCGCCGGCTGCGCCCAGCCGCTGCTGCACCCGGCGCGCGACGCGGCCTACGTCCACGGCCGCGACGGGTTTGGCGACATCGGCTATGTGTCTTCATCCCGTGTGGCAGAAAGCGAGCACGCGGCGCTGGCGTTGCTTCGCTTATCCCATGCGCATGCCGGCGAGCTGGTGCTGGTGGCGCTGGGGCCACTGACCAATATCGCCCTGGCGCTCAAGCTCGACCCCACCTTGCCGCAACGGGTTGCGCGCTTCGTCGTGATGGGGGGCGCGGTAACCGGGCACGGCAATATCACCCCGGCGGCCGAGTTCAATATCTACTTCGACCCCGAGGCTGCCCACGTGGTCTTTGAGGCGTTCGGGCGATTCGATCTGGCCGACTGGGAAGCGACCATCGCCCACGGCCTGCACCATGACAAAGTGGTCGACTGGCTGAGCGCCGATTCGGCTCGTGCCCGGTTCTACGCCGGCATCTCGGAGAAGACGCGGTTGTGGTCGATCGACCGCCGTGGCGACTATTGGTATGCCGCTGACGCGCTGGCGATGGCGTTCGTGCTGGAGCCGCAAGGCGCCCAGGAGCTGCTGGAGCGGCCGGTGGCCGTCGAACTGCAAGGCAGCCATGCGCGTGGCGCTACCGTGGTCGATTGGCGGCGGGAAGGTGGCCATCCGGACAAAGCCAACATTCTGATGCGCTACGACCAGGAGCGGTTCGAAGGCTTGATCCGGGCGGCACTGGCGGCAGTCTGAGGAATCCGCCGAAAGACCGGGTTGCGCTGGGGGCGGTGAGCGGGCTAAAATGCCGCTCTTCCCTTCCTGAAACCCGGTGCCCGCCATGAAGGCCGACATCCATCCCCAATACCGCGACGTCGTCTTTTTCGACGTCACCTCCGACTTCAAGATCCTGACGCGCTCGACCCTGAGCAGCAAGGAAACCACGAAGTGGGAAGACGGCAAAGAATATCCGCTGATCAAGGTCGAAATCTCCTCGGCCTCGCACCCGTTCTACACGGGCAAGCACAAGGTCATGGATACCAGCGGCCGTATCGACAAGTTCCAGAAGCGCTACGCGCGCTGATCATTACTGTCTTCGCTGCACAGCGGCCGCGCATTGCGCGGCCGTTTGCGTTTGCGCCGAAATAAGTAACAGGCGCCGCGGGCCCATTACCGACCGGTCTCATTCTTTGGTCTGATTTTGGTCCGTTTCAGAGCGACGGCTCCAAATACGGTATGCGATAATTTGGTTATCCAGGGTTAATTCCATGGACTCCCGTCACACGTCGCCTGGGTAACCGGTCGGCGAACCCCCATGAAGGAGCGCACACTGTGTCCGAATTTGACCAGGTCACGCTGAATGCAGGCGACAAATCGGTAGCCCTGCCAGTACTCAAGCCCACGCTTGGCAATGATTGCATCGACGTTTCCAAGCTGACCAAAGAAACCGGGCTTTTCACTTACGACTCGGGTTTTACCGCTACCGCCAGCTGCAAGTCCGCCATTACGTACATCGATGGCGACAACGGCGTGTTGTTGTACCGCGGCTATCCCATTGAGCAGTTGGCGAAGAACTCCAGCTTCCTGGAAGTGGCGTATCTGCTGATGAACGGCGAACTGCCCAGCAAGACGGAGTTCGAAGCGTTCGATCATGAAGTCACGCATCACACGATGATGCATGAGTCGCTGAAGAACTTCCTGGGCGGCTTCCACTATGACGCGCACCCGATGGCCATGTTGTGCGGCTCCGTGGCCTCGCTGTCGGCGTTCTACCACGACACCTTGGACCTCAACGATCCGGAACAGCGCCGCCTGGCCGCGATTCGCCTGATCGCCAAGGTGCCGACGATCGCCGCTGCCGCGTACCGCTATTCGATTGGCTGGCCGATCCGTTATCCGCGCAACAACCTGGACTACGTCAGCCGCTTCCTGCACATGATGTTCGAAGTGCCCAGCGAGCCGTTGGAACTGAATCCGGTGGTCGCCAAGGCGCTCGATCTGTTGTTCATTCTGCATGCGGACCACGAGCAGAACGCATCCACTTCCACCGTGCGTCTGGTCGGTTCCACCGGCGCTAATCCCTACGCTTCGGTTGCCGCTGGCATCGCCGCGCTATGGGGACCGGCGCATGGCGGCGCCAACGAAGCGGTGCTGAAGATGCTGGAAGAGATCGGCGACGCCAAGAACGTGGCTTCGGCCGTGGCCAAGGCCAAGGACAAGGAGTCCGGTTTTCGCTTGATGGGCTTCGGCCATCGCGTGTACAAGAACTTCGACCCGCGCGCCAAGATCATTCGAGAAATGACCCACAAGGTCCTGGGCGAACTGGGCGTCGACGATCCGCTGCTGGAAGTGGCTATGCGGTTGGAAGAAGCCGCGCTGAAGGACGACTACTTCGTGCAGCGCAAGCTTTATCCCAATGTCGATTTCTACAGCGGCATCATCTACAAGGCGTTGAAGATTCCCACCGAGATGTTCACGGTGATGTTCGCCATCGGCCGCACCGCCGGCTGGGTCGCGCACTGGCTGGAACAGCAGGTCGATCCCGAAGCCAAGATCGGCCGCCCGCGCCAGATCTACACCGGCTACGATGTGCGCGACTACAAGAGCCTGGATCAGCGCTGAAAATACTGATCTTGATTTAAGTAGAAAAAGCCCCGCATCGCGGGGCTTTTTTTCTGGCATGTGACCCGTTTGAAGAAATACGATTCATTAAGGCCAGTATCGTCTCTCGCCGTTGTGGCACCGATTTCCGCAAGGTAGGAGCGGCGTCCCGCTGCGAGCTCTTCCTCAGCGGGCAGGCAACGCCGATAAGCTCGCGCCGAGACGGCGCTCTTACGAGACGGTTGGTGGCAGGTGATTGATTCCGGGCAATGGCTGCAAAAACATCCTAGCCTGCGGCATGACGGGTGTCCGCTTCATAGCCCGCGATCTCTTCTTCCGCCAACAGCTGTCGCAGCTGCGTCGCCGAAGCGCGTTTCATCGGCTTTTCATCGATGCTGGACAATGGCGCCTGTCGCAACGCATCGTGCGGCAGCACCGTGATGTCGAAGGTCAGGTCCTCGGCGCTGAAAACCCATACCGGCAGATCGGCGCTGCGCTCCCGGTCCATGCGTAGGCGGCGGCTGCGCGATTCCGCGGGAATACGATGCTCTTCCAGGAAGCGTGCGACAGCATCCAGGTCGTCACTGTGCAGATGCAGATGCACGGGCGAGTTGGCATCAGCCGTGCCGTCGAGGACGGGACCGATCAAGCGGGGCGAAAACGGCTCGAAGAATGCCAGTGCGCGCGCGGCCGCTTCGCGACGCGTGCGCAGCCCGGCGGAGTGCGATTCGCCCGCGAACAAGCGCTGGTATTCGCGCAAGGCATCCTCGATTTCGCGATTGCGCGGCAGTGAGGCGTCGTCATGGATGCCCAGTCGGCTGGCGGCTTTGAGCTTGGCCTGATGGAAATCGCGAATGCCGCCTTCGGCCATCAATCGGGCCGCCTCATGGGCGAGACGGCGACGGCGTTCGCGGGTGCGGGTCTCAGCGTGCTGACGAGCGTGATGCATGGTGAGCCTCCGCGTCGTGACTTGCGGCGACTGTACACGATATTCCATGAACATCTGATGGCGAGGAAGGCGGCGCATCCGCCTTCCTCGTCAACGTTTCGTGATCAACAACTCAGAAGATATCGAATGCGGCTTCGTCCGGCACCGCATCTTCCGGGCCGAACAGATCGAAGCTCTGGATGCGCTCCATGTCTTCGACCTTGATCCATTCGGTTGCGCCATTGAGGGTGACTTGCACCATTCCCTCAGGCGGATCGTTCGCGGCGATGGGCTTATCCTTCAGCGCCACGCGCATGTAGTTGATCCAGATGGGCAGGGCGGCTTTGCCGCCGTATTCGCGATAGCCCAACGAACGGAAGTCGTCCCGCCCGACCCACACGGTGGTCGCATACGGACCGCCAAAGCCCGAAAACCAAGCATCTCGATGGTCGTTGGTCGAGCCGGTCTTGCCACCGACATCCTCGCGATTCAGCACCTTGGCCGCAGTGCCGGTTCCGCGTTGGACCACATCGCGCATCATGGAAATCAGTTGATAGGCGGTGCGTTCGTCGATGGCGCGTGGCGCGGTGACGGTGTTCGGATCAACGGGTTTTTCGGGTTCGACGGGTTTGGTGGTCGCTTCGGGTTTAGGCGCCGAGGACTGCAGCGGTCCAAGATTGAAGCCGTCCACCACGTTGCTGGCAGGACTGGCGGTGCCGTGTTGCGATTGCCCGCAGCCGCGGCAGGCAATAGCAGGATTTTCTTTGAAAACCACATTGCCCTCACGGTCCTTCACTTCGTCTATGAACCATGGCGTGACTCGCGAGCCGCCATTGGCGAACACCGCATAGCCGCGCGCAACCGACAGCGGCGTCAGCGAGGCGGTTCCCAGCGACATCGACAAGTTGGGCGGAAGCTCGGCCTCTTCGAATCCGAACTGGCTGATGTACTTGCGGGCGAACGGAACACCAATGCCATCCAACAGGCGCACAGGCACCAGGTTGCGCGACTGCACCAGCGCTTCCCGCAGACGCATCGGCCCGCGGAACCCGCCGCCATCGTTCTGCGGTCGCCACATATGGCCGCGACGGTCGCGGAACACCACTGGCGCATCCAGCACGATCGAGGCCGGGTTGAAGCCTTTCTCGAATGCAGCCGCGTAGAGGAAGGGCTTGAAGCTGGAGCCTGGCTGGCGACGCGCCTGTGTGGCGCGGTTGAACTTGTTGCCGGCGAAGCTGTAGCCACCAATCAGCGCGCGCAATGCCCCATTGTTGGCATCCAGCGATACCAGCGCAGCCTGCGCACGCGGTAGCTGGGCCAGAACGAATTCGCCCTCGGCCTTGCCCGCTTTGATGCGCGCCACGTCACCGCGCTTGAACAGTTTGGCGGGTGTGCGATTGGTCCATCGGCTGGCCGAGGCGGGCAACACCAGTTCGGTGCCATTGGCCAGCACCAGCGTCGCGCCGCCGTCGCTGTGCGTGCTCGCGACGATGCCGGGAATCAGGCCGGCCTGCGGCGGAACCCCGTTGAGCTGCGCGGCGATTGCCGCTGTGTCCGCATCGGCGGCGATGTCGAAATGGCGCTCCACGCCGTTCCAACCATGGCGGCGGTCATAGAGTTCCAGTCCGTCGCGCACCGCTTGATCGGCGGCCAACTGCAAGCTGGCGTCGATGGTGGTGGTGACGTGATAACCCTTGGTCAGGATGTCCCCCCCAAAGCGGGCGATCATTTCCTGGCGCACCATTTCGGCAACGAAAGGCGCATAGACCTCCACCGGCCGCTCGTGCGGTTTGGCATGCATCGGTTCGGCCTTGGCGTGGGCGGCCTCGGCGGCGGTGATGTAGCGGTCCTCGAGCATCCGGTCAATGACGTAGACGCTGCGCTGATGGTTCCGTTCCGGGTTGCTGATGGGGTTGCCGCTGGACGGAAACTTCAGCGCGCTGACCAACGTGGCGGCTTCCGCCAATGTCAGCTGGTCCAGCGGTTTGCCGTAGTAGTACTCGGCAGCGGCGGCCACGCCATAGGACCGATTACCGAAAAAGCTCTTGTTGAGGTACAGCTCCAGGATCTCGTCCTTGGTCAGATCCTCCTCGATGCGCATCGCCAGCATCATCTCCACCAGCTTGCGGGTATAGCTGTACTCGGAACTGAGGAAGAACTGCCGCGCTACCTGCTGGGTGATGGTGCTGCCGCCCGCTACGCGGCCTTCCTTGCGACTGACGATCTGCCAGACGGCCCGGCCGATGCCGGTGTAGTCGATGCCGTTGTGGGTATAGAAGTGGGAGTCCTCGGCGGCGATGAAGGCCTGCTTGACCTTGTCTGGCACCTTCGCGATCGCCACGGGGTAGCGCCGGGTCTCGCCGAACAAGCCGATCAGCCGGCCATCGCTCGCGTATACGTAGAGAGGCTCCTGCAGCTCCACGTTGCGCAGCGACGGAACGTCGGGCAATTTGGAGGAAACCACGTAATAAAGGCTACCCAGGCCGATAAGGCCCAGCAGGGAGACGCCGACGAACGCGATGAGCGCCCACCGGATCAAACGACGGAAACGGGGCATCCAGTGCTTTCCGATTGCAGAATTCTTGGGGTCAGAGTATAGATGAGCGATGGGCCCGCCTGAGGCGATCCCGGGGGAAACAGGGACTTGGGGGACAACCTTCGTGAAACGTGACAAGCCGCACAGCCACGAAAACATAGGTTGCCAAGCGTAAAAAGTTAGTTATTAATGTGGGCGTCAGCAATATCGTCCATTGCCCGTCGGAAGGGGAAAGACCGTGGGGCTCATCCCAAAAAGCCAGTCGCCGCTTATTGGCGTCGACATCAGTTCGACTGCGGTCAAGCTACTTCAGCTTTCCCGCGTCGGTAACCGCTATCGCGTGGAACACTACGCGGTCGAGCCGCTGCCGCCTAACGCGGTGGTGGAAAAGAACATCGTCGAGGTCGAGGCGGTGGGCGAAGCCATACGCCGAGCGGTGACGCGCTCAGGCAGCAAGGCCAAGTACGCCGCCGCCGCGGTAGCTGGGTCGGCAGTGATCACCAAGATCATCCCCATGCCGGCGGATCTTGACGAGAACGATCTGGAAGCCCAGATCGAACTCGAAGCGGTGAACTACATTCCGTACCCGATCGAGGAAGTGAACCTCGATTTCGAGGTGCTGGGTCCCATGCCCAACAACCCCGAGATGGTGCAGGTGCTGCTGGCGGCCTCGCGCTCGGAGAACGTCGAGCTGCGGCAATCAGCCCTGGAGCTGGGCGGATTGACCGCCAAGGTCATGGATGTGGAGGCTTTCGCGGTCGAGAATGCATTTGCGTTGTTGGCCAGCGATCTGCCGATTCCACAGGATGGTGTGGTTGCTCTGGTCGATGTCGGCGCCACCATGACCACGCTGAATGTCCTGCGCCGTGGCCGTAGCCTGTACAGCCGCGAACAGGTGTTCGGCGGCAAGCAGCTCACTGACGAAGTGATGCGCCGCTATGGCCTGACCTACGAGGAAGCCGGCTTGGCCAAGCGCCAGGGCGGCTTGCCGGAAAGCTACGAAATCGAAGTGCTGGAACCGTTCAAGGAAGCCACCGTCCAGCAGATCAGCCGTCTGCTGCAGTTCTTCTACGCCGGTAGCGAATTCAATCGGGTCGATCAGGTGGTGCTGGCGGGCGGTTGCGCCGCACTGCAGGGCCTGCCGGAGATGGTCGAGGAACAGTTGGGCGTGGCCACTGTCGTCGCCAATCCGCTGGCGCAGATGACCCTCGGCCCCCGTGTGCAGGCGCATGCGCTGGCGCAGGATGCTCCGGCACTGATGATCGCCACCGGCTTGGCTTTGAGGAGCTTGGACTGATGGCAAAAATCAATCTACTTCCCTGGCGCGCCGAGCGGCGCGTCCAGCGGCAGCGCGAGTTCTACGCCATGCTGGGCATCGCAGCCTTCGCTGGCGTGTTGCTGTCTTTCTTGCTCTGGTTTCACTACGACCGCCAGATCAGCGGCCAGCAGGCGCGCAATCAGTTTCTGGAAACAGAAATCAAGAAGGTCGAAGCGCAGAACGAGCAGATCAAGGAACTGGACAAGCAGAAGGACCGGTTGTTGGCCCGCAAGAAAGTCATCGAGGAACTGCAGGCCAACCGCTCGCAGATGGTCCATTTGTTCGACTCTCTCGTCCGCACCGTGCCTGACGGCCTGGCGTTGGCCAACATCAAGCAGGAAGGCGAGGTACTGACGCTGCAAGGCCGCGCCCAATCCAATGCGCGCGTCAGTGCCTACATGCGCAATCTGGAAAGTTCCGGCTGGATGACCAAGCCTGACCTGTCAATCATCGAGGCGAAGCCGGAAGACGGCAAAACCCCGTTGGCGACCAGCCAGAGCCGCGAACTGCCTTACGCATTCACGCTTCAGGTCCGCCTTGCCAACCCGAATGCCAAGACGGAAGACGACGGTAGCGTTCCTGCGGATGGCGCGGCAGTGGAAACAACCGGACAAGCGGCGGCTGCACCGGCGCCGGTTGCTCCGGAAGGCGCCGCTCCCGCTTCCATGAATCCGGCTGCGGCGCCGTCAGCGCCCGCCGCAAGTCCAGCTCCGGCGCCGGCTCAGCAGCCCGCCAGTGCGGCACCGGCGAATTGAGGAAGCGACCATGAACCAGAAAAAGACATCGCTTAAGAACCTCGATTTCAACAACATCGGCGGCTGGCCGCAGAACGCCAAGATCGGTTTCTGCGTCTTGCTCGCCATATTCATCCTGGCATTCGCCTATCTGCTGCTGGTCAGGGGCAAGGTGGAAACGTTGGAGGGATTGGAAAGGCAAGAAGTCACGCTGCGCGCCAAGTTCGAAACCGAGCAGGGCAAGGCTGCCAATCTGGAGCCATTGAAGCAGCAGCTTGCGCAAATGGAGCAGGTGCTGCAGCAGATGCTGCGTCAGTTGCCCAGCAAGACGGAAATGCCGGATCTGATCATCGACATTTCGCAGACGGCGCTATCCAGCGGGTTGGCGAATGAGTTGTTCCAGCCGGGACCAGAAACGCCCAAAGAGTTCTATGCCGAAAAACCAATCGCGCTACGTATGGTGGGCAGCTACCACCAGTTCGGTGCATTCGTCAGCGGCGTGGCATCGTTACCGCGTGTGGTCATCCTGACCATGCACGACATCTCGCTGAAGCCGAAGGAAAGCAAGGGCGCCATTTCCAGCCGCGGTGCGCTGGAGCTTTCCGGCACGGTCAAGACCTACCGCTACCTCGATGAGAAGGAAATCGAGGAGCAGGAAAAGGCTGCCGCCGATGCGGCGAAGGCGGGCGCGAAATGAGCAAGCGGACGAATAACACGGTTCGATGGACCGCCTTCGCCGGCTTGGTGCTGCTGTTGGCTGGCTGTGCTCGTGGCATCACCAGTACGCCGGGTGACGCGCCCAATCTGGAAAAATGGATTGCCGACATCCGCGCTCGGCCGGCGCCGCCACTGGAGCCATTGCCGGTGATGCAGCAGTTCGAAACTTTCGAATACGCCGCTCAAGGCCTGCGGGATCCTTTCAGCGATGCCTGGAACAACAGCGATAGTCCTGGATTGCGCCCGGACCCGAACCGGCGCAAGGAAACGCTGGAACAGTATCCGCTGGACAGCCTGGACATGGTCGGCACCATCGGCCGCGGCCCTGGCTTGATTGCACTGGTAATGGCGCCGGACAAAGTCACCTATCGCGTACGTCCGGGTACTTACATGGGACAAAGCGATGGCCGTGTCACTGCGGTCCGGGAAGATGGCATAGAACTTGTCGAACTAGTGCCGGATGGCGCAGGCGGTTGGCTGGAACGGCCTGCTGCTATCGCGCTTGAAGATCAATGATTGGGGGATACACGATGACCGCTTTGAATGCCTACAGCCTGCGGCCGTCCCGGCGCCTGGCCTTGCACCGGGTTTGCTCTTTGGGACTGGCTATCGGCTTGTTGGCTGCCGCCAGTGCTGCCAGCGCTGGCTCTCCTGGAGCGCAGACCGCCACACCTAACGTGGCGGCTTCGACCAAGGCGACGCCTGCCACCGTTTCAGTCTCCAATATCGATTTCCGCCGAGGTGAAGGCGGCGCGGGCCGCTTGATCCTGCGTTTCGATGGCCAGGGCGCCATGCCGGACCTGCGCAACCAAGGCGCCAACGTCATCGTGGATGTCGGTAACGCCACCTTGCCTGCCTCCTTGCAGCGGCCACTCAACGTGGTGGATTTCGCCACCCCGGTGCAGCGTATCGACGCAAACGCCAAGGGCAGCGGTACGCAATTGGTGCTCAGCACCCAGGGTAATTTCGAGTCGCTGGCCTACCAGACCGGTAACGAATACGTGGTGGAGATCGTGCCGCGGGCTGTACAGCAGGCAGTCGGAGGTTCTTCTTCCGCTTCCACGGCGGTGGCTACTGCGGCCGCCAAGGTGGCCGCGACCGCACGTCCGTACAGTGGCCGGCCGGTGACTTTCAACTTCCAGGACGTGCCGGTGCGCACCGTGCTGCAGTTGATCGCCGAAGAGTCCAACCTGAATATCGTTGCCTCCGATACGGTGCAGGGCAATGTCACGTTGCGCCTGGTCAATGTGCCATGGGACCAGGCACTCGACATCGTCTTGCGCGCCAAAGGTCTGGACAAGCGCCGCGAAGGGGGCGTGGTCTGGGTGGCGCCGCAGCCAGAGCTGGCCAAGTTCGAACAGGACAAGGAAGATGCGCGTATCGCAATCGAAAACCGTGAGGACCTGGTTACGGACTACATCCAGATCAACTATCACAACGCCGGCGCGATCTTCAAAGCACTGACTGAAGCCAAAGGCATCGGAAACAGCGGCAACAGTGGTGGTGGCGGTGGTGGTGGCAACAGCGAGAACGAGAACGGCTTCCTGTCGTCGCGTGGCCGCATCGTGGCCGATGACCGCACCAACACGCTGATGATCAGTGACATCCCCAAGAAGATCGCGCAGATGCGGGAGCTGATCGCCGTCATCGATCGCCCGGTGGACCAGGTGCTGATCGAAGGCCGGATCGTGATTGCCACCGACACCTTTGCGCGTGATTTGGGTGCGCGGTTTGGCATCTCCGGCACGAGGCAGTATGGCGACAATACCGCGATAATTGGCGATACCGCGGTTGGTAACACTGGCACCAGCAACAATCGCGGCGGCTTCAACGTCAACTTGCCGGCGGGTGGTTTCACTCAGAATCCTGCCAGCTCTATCGCCTATACGTTGCTAGGTAGCAATTTCTCCCTGGATCTGGAGCTCTCAGCTCTGCAAGAAGAAGGGCGCGGCGAAGTCATTTCCAACCCGCGCTTGGTCACTACCAACCAGCGCGAAGCCGTGATCAAACAGGGCCGCGAAGTCGGCTATCTGACGGTCACCGGTAGCGGCACTGGCGTTGCCACCCCGACCGTGCAGTTCAAGGAAGCTTTGCTGGAACTGAAGGTCATTCCGACCATCACCAGCGATAACCGCGTATTTTTGTCGTTGAACGTGAAGAAGGACGAAGTACTGCGCTTCATCGACCTCGGCGATTTCGGCTCGGTACCTGAGCTTGCGCGTCGCGAGATCAACACCGCCGTATTGGTCGATGACGGCCAGACCGTGGTAATCGGCGGCGTCTATGAGTTCTCCGACCGCAGCAGCGTCGCCAAGGTGCCGTTCCTGGGCGATGTGCCGTTCCTCGGCAACCTGTTCAAGAAAAAGGGTCGCAGCAAGGAAAAGGCTGAGTTGCTGATCTTCATTACGCCGAAGGTGTTGCGGGTCAGTGGCGCTGCAAAGCCCTGATAGTAGGAAAAGAAGCTAGAAAAAGGGGGCGTAAGGCCCCCTTTTTTTACAAGAAAATGGCCCCGGCGGACGGGCTACTCGACCAAAAGCGACGCATATCGGGTGCGGCCGAGAATAGGCTACATAGCCGCCGCTAGGCTTCATGGACACCAAGCCTGAATCGCACTGCGCCACGACGCGAAAAACCTGAACCATCGCCGCGCACATCGGTCAAAATCGGCTCATCACCGCAATGAAGCCTTGCCGATGGACAGTTCCGCCAGCTCAACCCTCCCTTTGCACGATTCGGACCACTCCCGTCTGCACCAGGCATTCAGCGCATTGCGCGATGGTTTGTCGCAAACGATCGTGGGGCAATCGGCGCTGGTCGAAAGCCTGCTGATCGCGCTGTTGGCGGACGGCCACCTACTGGTGGAAGGCGCGCCCGGGCTGGCCAAAACCACCGCAATCCGTGCGTTGGCCTCCCGATTGGAAGCGGATTTCGCGCGGGTGCAGTTCACGCCGGACCTGCTGCCGGCCGATCTAACCGGTACCGAGGTCTGGCGTCCGCAGGACGGCCGTTTCGAATTCCAGCCCGGGCCCATTTTCCATCCCATTCTGCTAGCGGACGAGATCAATCGTGCGCCTGCCAAGGTGCAGTCGGCGCTGTTGGAGGCGATGGGTGAGCGTCAGGTGACGGTCGGACGCCAGACCTATCCATTGCCGCAGTTATTCCTGGTGATGGCCACCCAGAACCCGATTGAACAGGAAGGTACGTTCCCGCTTCCCGAAGCGCAGTTGGATCGGTTCCTCATGCATGTACGCATCGGCTATCCGGCGGCGGAAGCGGAGGCGGAGATCCTCAATCTCGCTCGTGCCCGCGCCCGAGACACGCTGCGGCCGGTGGCTCCCGTGCTTGAGAAGATGCCGATCGAGGACGTCTTCGCGGCGCGCGCCGCCGTGTTGGATTTGCATATGGCGCCGCAACTGGAGCGATATCTGATCGAACTGGTGCTGGCTTCGCGCGACGCCCGGCGTTACGACCCGCAACTGGCCCGGCGTATCGCCTGGGGTGCCAGCCCGCGTGGATCGATCGCGCTGGAGCGCTGCGCCCGTGCGCGTGCCTGGCTGGCCGGACGCGACTATGTCACCCCAGACGACATTCGCGCTGTCGCACCCGATGTGCTGCGTCACCGTGTGCTGCCCAGCTACGAGGCCACGGCCGAGGGCTGGGACGGCGATAAGCTGGCGACCGCCCTGCTCGACATCGTGCCGTTGCCATGAAAAAGGGCCGTAGCATCTTCGTAACCGCTTCGCTGCTGAAAAGCCGTCCACGGTCTAGCGGTGCGCCTGAGCCACGTAGAGCGGAGCTCGCTCCGCTGATCGTTTCCGGAGCCGATACACTGACAGCAGCGGAGCAAGCTCCGCTCTACCAGAAGCGCCTTTACGCTTATTCACCATCGCCTGGCGTTGCGACGGCCTTATCGCTATCGTCACGGCACGGCTGCGAGGCGCGCCGTTGCAACGGCCTCATCGTTACTGACTGGGTGCTATCGCGAGGCGCGGTTCCGCTCTACGAGAAGTGCCTTAAATGGCTATTCGTTATCGCCCGCCGTTGCGACGGCCTTGTTGCCACTGAGTCGGTGCTATCGCGAGGCGCGGTGCCGGGTGGCTGACGGTCTGAAGCCCACGCTCACGGAACTAACGGCACTGCGTCGCGTCGCGCAGCGTCGTGCACCGGCGCGCAAAGGCAGCCATAACCTGACCGGTCCGTCGGCATCCAGCTTGCGCGGGCGCGGCATGGAGTACGCCGAGTCACGCGAATATGTCGCTGGCGACGATGTGCGGCATATCGATTGGCGCCTGACCGCGCGCAGCGGGCGTACGCACACGAAGTTGTTCCAGGCCGAGCGCGAGCGATTGACGCTGCTTGTCGCGGACACCTCGCCAGCCCTGTATTTCGGAACGCGCGTGCGCTTCAAATCGGTACAGGCGGCGCGGGCTGGCGCGGTGGCGGTGTGGTCGGCGATCCGCGATGGCGATCGTATCGCGATAATCCGTGGCAGCACCGAAGAGGCCCCCGTGCCGCCAGCATCCGGACCGCGCGGCGCGCTGCGGGTGCTGGATGCGTTGGTGCGCTGGTATGCGCAACCACCGCGCGACGACGCAGGTTTGGCGGCGGCGCTCGACAACGCGGGCCGTTTGTTGCGTCCGGGTTCGCGGTTGATCGTGTTGGCCGATCCAAGCAGCATTGCCGCTGTACCGGAAACGCGCTGGCCAGCGTTGGCAGCCCATCACGAGGTCATGGTGCTTCTATTGACCGACGCACTGGAACGCGAGCCGCCAGAGGACGTGTTGCCTTTCGTGATCGGTGACCGCCGGGTGGAACTCGACTTGAGCGTCGCTGCGCAACGCCAGAGATGGCGCGATGAATTCGTGCGGCCGCTGGAGTCCGCACTGGAAAAGCTCCCTCAGCGAGGCGTCCGCACCTATTCGCTGGCCAATGACGCGCCGAGCGAATCATGGTTGCCGCTGCTGGGTCGTGCGCAGCCACAGGTGGCCTGATGCAAGGCGGAGCTCTGGTCCTGCGCGATGTGCATGTGCCGCCAGCGCCATCGCTGTGGCCGCCCGCGCCCGGCTGGTGGCTTGTCATCGGTGCGGTGGCGCTGGTGCTGGCCTTCGGCGCCATCATGCTGTGGCGCCGCCGTCGCCGTTTGCGAACTTGGCAGCGCATGTTCGATGAAGCGGGTCTCGCGTCGCAGCCCGCTCTTCAAGCGGCTGCGATTTCCGAGCTGTTGCGCCGTGCCGCGCGGCGCGTGGACGCCAAAGCCAATCGTCTGCACGGCGAAGAGTGGCTGCGCTTTCTCGATGGGAAACAAGGAACCGACTTCTCGCGTGGACCGGGCCGTGTGCTGCTCGATGGCGGTTATCGCCGCGAACTCGACGCGCACCAGCTGGCGCAAGCAAAAGCAGCCGCACGTGCGCGGTTTCTGGAGCTGATGGCGGGCAAGCGATGAACCTGCCGTTGCCTGATATCCAGGATTTCTATCAAGGTTTCGCGGGATTCGCCTGGCCGTGGTTGTGGCTGGCATTCCCACTGCCGTGGCTGGCGCGATGGCTGCTGCCGGCACGCCGCAGCGATTCCGATGCCCTGAAGGCTCCTTCGGGCTGGCATCTGGAGGCCATTGCCGGAGCAGGAGGCCGTCTCGGCAGGCCAACGCGCGCGACCGCCGTGGCTTGGCTGGCCTGGTTTTTGTTGTGCACAGCGGCAGCGCGTCCGCAGGAATTCGGCGAACCCATCTCGCCGCCGCAAAGTGGGCGCGACCTGATGCTGGCGCTGGATCTATCCGGCAGCATGACAGAGGCGGACATGGAACTGGGCGGCGCCGTCGTGGATCGGTTGACCGCGGCCAAAGCGGTGTTGGCCGACTTCCTCGATCGGCGGGCTGGCGACAGGGTGGGGCTGCTGATCTTCGGTCAGCGCGCCTATGTAATGGCGCCGCTGACATTGGACTTGGATACCGTGCGTCAACAACTGCGTGACAGTGTTGCCGGTCTGGCTGGGCGCGAAACCGCTATTGGCGATGCGATCGGCCTGGCAGTCAAACGCTTGCGCCGACAGCCGGAAGGTCAGCGCGTACTCGTCCTGTTGACAGATGGCGTCAATTCCACGGGAACGCTCACGCCGTTGAAGGCGGCCGAACTCGCGCAGCAGGAAGGCATACGCGTGCACACCATTGCTTTTGGCAGCGATGGCGGATCGTTGAGTATTTTCGGCCTGGCAATGCCGCAGAGCGCGCCCGAGGCAATCGATGAAGCTACGCTACGACAGATCGCGCAGCTCACTGGTGGCCGTTCCTTCCGCGCCCGCGATACTGATGAGCTGGTGCAGATCTATGCGGAGCTGGATCGCATCGAGCCAGTGGAGCGTGCCGGGCAAGCCGTTCGTCCGCGGATAGAACGTTATCCGTGGCCGCTAGGCGGCGCTCTGCTGATTGCGTTGCTGGGCTTCGCATGGATGAGTTTGCCGAACAGGCCGAGGCATCGGTCATGATCGCCTGGCTATCCACACTTCATTTCCTGCGTCCACATTGGTTGTGGGCACTACTCGCGCTGCCATTGCTTTGGGCGCTGTGGCGGGTGCGGCGGCAACGTCAGAATGTTTGGCGCAATCAAGTCGACCCGCATCTGCTGCCGCATTTACTGGCGCGCGGCGACCGCAGTGTGCGTGGCGCGCTCGTGGGAATGACACTGACATATGTGTTGGCGGTGTTGGCGATGACGGGCCCAAGCTGGCGACAAGAAGAACAACCGTTGTGGCGATCAAGCGCGCCGCTGGTGTTGGCGCTGGATCTTTCAAGCCGTATCAGCGCGGGCGACCTGCCGCCATCGCGGTTGCTACAAACCCGCGCCAAACTCGCGCACCTGCTGCGGGACCGCACGGGCGGGCAGGTCGCATTGGTGGCTTACGCGGGCGATGCATTCACGGTAACGCCGCTGACCGATGATCCCGCGAATGTTTCGCTGTTCCTGGATGATCTGTCGCCTGACGTGATGCCCATCGATGGGCAGCGTGCGGACCGTGCAATCGAATGGTCGGTGCGGCTGCTGAAGCAAGGTGGTTATGACACCGGCGATATTCTGGTGATGACCGATCGCTCGGATGCGGCAGCACGCGATGCGGCTCAGGCTGCCGCTGCGCAGGGATTCCGTGTATCCATCCTGGGCCTGGGTACGCCGGCCGGCGCGGCATATCGCGACGCCGAAGGCAATATCGGCCATGCCGCGCGCGATGATGGCTCGCTGCGCGCGCTGGCTTCGGCGGGGCGCGGAAAGTTTGAAGTGCTAAGCCGCGACGACGGCGATCTGCGCGCACTTGGCGTGTTGAATCCACAAGCAGCCGAAGCCTCGGCTGGTGGCGAAGCTGGCAAGACGTGGCGAGACGAAGGTTATTGGCTATTACTGCCGCTATTGGCGCTTTCTTTGTTTGCCTTCCGTCGCGGGGGGGGCGCCGCGGCACTGGTGCTGTGCCTGGGATTGCCGCTATCCCTGCCGGCTCAGGCCGCGGAGCGCGACTGGTGGCGCCGCCCCGATCAGCAGCAGCATGCGCGTATCGCTTCGGGTGCGGAGGACTATCGCAAAGGCGACTTTGCCGCAGCCGAGAAAGCCTTCAGCGATATCGACACCGCTACCGGTTGGTACAACCGTGGCAACGCTTTGGCCAAACAAGGCAAGTACGACGAAGCGGTTTCCGCTTATGACAAGGCACTCGCCCGCGAGCCGGGCATGCAGGATGCGATCGCCAATCGCAGCGCAGTGGAGGCCGCGCGAAAGCGTCAGCAACCAGGTGGCCAAGGCCAGCAGGGAAAAGGCAACGAAGGCAAGGACCAGAAACAGAAGCCGGACCAGGACCAGAGCGGACAACAGTCGCCAACTGAGTCGGAAGAAAATTCCGGAAGCCAACCCCAGGACGCAGATTCGCCATCACCATCACCATCACCATCGCCATCCAAGCCCGGGCAGCCGAAGGATGAAAAGGCTTCGAACGCGCCGACGGCTCCGCAGCCAAGCGAACCGCAGGACGCAAAGTCCCAACAGGCTGCCGATGCCGCCCAGCGCGAACGCATGCAACAGGCCATGGCGGGCAAGCAGGGAGAAGAACAGAAAGGCCAACAACCCGATAAGGCAGTGCAGTCGGAAACCGCCGAAGAGCGCGAACGCCGGCAAGCTTTGGAAACCTGGTTGCGGCGCGTGCCGGACGAGCCGGGCGGGTTACTGAAATCCAAATTTCGGCTGGAATACGAGCGTCGACAGAGGGAAGGGCAATGAAGCGCGTTTTTGCTACCACCGTACTGTTGCTGCTGGCGCTGTTCTCCAACACCGCATTGGCGGCCGCACGCGCTTGGCTGGAACAGCCGCAGGTCGCACTGGGTGAATCGGTGACGCTGAATGTCGAAACCGACGAAGTGTCCGCCGTCCCCGATCTCACGCCTCTGATGGCCGACTTCGCGCTGGAAGGCCAATCCAATAGCCGCAGCGTGCGCCTGATCAATGGGCGGATGACTTCGAGAACCGTGTACGCGGTCATCCTGGCGCCCAAGCGTGCCGGAGAGCTGCGGATACCATCGTTGCGTGTCGGCGGGCAACAGACAGCGCCGTTGACCTTGTCGGTAGGCGCCAACGCGACCACTACCACGCCAAGCGCCAACAGCAATGCGATGGCCTTCCTGGAAACCGAAATCGACGACGCCAATCCCTATGTGCAGCAATCGGTCGGTGTCACCGTGCGCCTGTACTACGCGGTGCCGTTGGTGTCCGGACAGCTGGACCTCGATCCTCCTGAAGGCGCGTTGCTGCAGCGAGTCGGCGAGATCACCCAATCCACGCGTGAGATCAACGGCCGCCGCTACAGCACCGCCGAGCGTCGTTTTCTGCTGGTGCCCGAACGCAGCGGCCCGCTGACCATTCCAGGTCCGCGTTTCGAAGGCCGCGGCGCCGGCAGCTGGATGGACGACCTGTTGGGTGGCAACAGCCGCGAAATGCGCATCAATGGCGCGCCACGCACATTGCAGGTACGCGCGCAGCCGGCGGCCGTGCCGCAGCCATGGCTACCGCTGCGTGATCTACGCATGCGTTACGTAGCGGCACCCCAATCGCTGCATGCCGGCGAAGCGGCAACATTGGCCATCGAGGTCACCGCGCTGGGTGCCACTCAAGCTCAAATGCCCGAAATGCCGGCGCCTTCCGTTCCAGGCGCGCAAGTGTTCGCCGAGCCGCCGCAGTACGACGAAACATTCGTGGCCGGCACGCCGCAGGTGAAATTGACCCGGCGCTACTCGGTGGTACCGTCCAAGACGGGAGCGCTGGTGATTCCGGGAATATCGATGGCCTGGTGGGACGTACGCGCCGGTACCGCCAAGACGGCATCGCTGCCTGACCTTGATTTGCAGGTAGGTGCTAGCGCTGGCGGTATCCCTGCACCGGCTGCGGCAGTGCCGGATACATCGGTTGCCGCGAGCGAAGACGGCGCCTTTACCGCTGAAGGAGCGCAGCGGAATATTCCTTCTCAGGTCTGGCCGTGGCTGGCCGCCGGATTCGGTTTGTTGTGGCTGATTACGCTGATCTGGGCGCTCCGGAAGCGCGGCCCGTTGCCACGTCTGCGTACCGCGCCATCATCGACCGGCGAGACGACACCCGCATCTGCCTCCACCCGCACGTTGTCCGACCTCAAGCGCGTATTGGACACTGGCGATCTGGCCGAAGCCGGTGAAGTTCTTTGCGCCATGGCGTCGCCTCCGGCCAAGGATCTGGATGCGTTGATTGCACGATTGGAAAACCCAAAACAGCGTGATGCAGTGGAGCAGCTGCGGCGAGCTTGCTGGGCAGGCGGTGATATTCCTGCTGCTCGGGCCGCGGTCTGGCAGGCGTTTCGCCAAGGACCGGCGTGGAAAGCCACTGCAAAGCCATCACAAGAGCCTTTGCCGCCGCTATATCCACGGACATAACGGGAGGGCGCGCTCGCACAGCAGAAAAGACAGGGGCTGGCGCGATTCTGGACCTAGGGAAGGCTCGGGCCGTTACGTGACTTGCATGACGAAATGGGCATGCAAAAGGCGTGAGTAAGGCGCTTTTTACGGCTGCTGGCGCACTGCGCAACGGCAGCCCGGACCGGGTTTGCTAAGCTTCTGCCTTCACTCGCAGGGCAAACCCATGACCGAAGCCAAGAATCCCAAATCCAAACTTCCACTGCACTGGAAGATGGCCATCGGCTTCGGCGTCGGCCTGTTGTTCGGCCTGATCGTGCATGTCACCGGCAATGCGGAAGCCGGCTGGGTCCAAAACTTCACAACTTACGTCACCAACCCGTTTTCCAAGACATTCCTCAACCTGATCTTCATGCTGATCGTTCCGCTGCTGTTCTCAGCGCTGGTGGTCGGCATCGCGGAGATGGGCGATATCCGCGCGCTGGGCCGCATCGGCTGGAAAACGCTGGCCTACACGGTGCTGTTATCGGCAGTGGCGGTGTTGCTGGGATTGGTGCTGGTCAATGTATTGAAGCCAGGCGTCGGTGTGGACCAGGCGCTGGCGCAGCAACTGCTGACCGAGAATGCCGAAAGGGCACAGCAGATCGTCGCCAGCATCGACAAGCAGCCGAAAGGCCTGGACATGCTGCTGTCCATCGTGCCCGACAATGTGTTGAGCGCGGCGTCCAACAACGGTTCCATCCTGGCGCTGATGTTTTTCGCGGTGATGTTCGGCGTCGGCCTGGTGCTGACGCCATCCAAGAATACCGATGTCCTTAAACGGATCATCGAAGGCGTGTTCGAAATATCGATGACGTTGATCGGGCTGGTTATCCGGCTGGCGCCCTACGCGGTGGCTTGCTTCATGTTCAACCTGGCCGCGATCTTCGGCTTCGATCTGTTGCTCCGTCTTGGCGCCTATGTCGGCGTCGTGGTGCTGGCGTTGGCGCTGCATCTGTTCGTCAACTACTCGATCGCATTGAAGCTGGCCGGCTTTTCGCCCCTCAAGTTTTTCCGTGGCAGCCAGGAAGCCATGGTGATGGCGTTCTCCACCGCCTCCAGCAACGCTACTCTGCCCACCGCCCTGCGCGTTGCCGATGAGAAACTCGGCCTGCCGCGGCAGGTTTCGCGCTTCGTGCTGACGGTCGGCGCTACCGCCAACCAGAACGGCACTGCGCTATTCGAAGGCGTGACCGTGTTGTTCCTGGCACAGTTTTTTGGTGTGGACCTCACCCTGACGCAGCAGTTCATGGTGATGCTGGTGTGCATCCTGGGTGGCATCGGAACCGCGGGTGTGCCCTCCGGTTCGTTGCCCGTGGTCGCATTGATCTGTGCCATGGTGGGAGTGAATCCTGTCGGCATCGGCTTGATTCTGGGCGTCAACCACTTCCTGGATATGTGCCGCACCACACTTAATGTCACCGGCGATCTGACGTTGGCGACCTTGGTGGCCAAGGGCGAAAGAAGCGAAGTCGCGTTGCCAGGCCGCGAGTAGGTTCCATATTGGTATTCGTCCCAGCGATGCCCTGCTAAAGCAGGGCATCGTTGTTTCCGGTGTATCCGGGACGTGAAGAATGGGGATGTGATTTCCGATAGGCGGCCGATTTCCCTGGGGATTCACTGTGGCGGCCAGCGGGTTTCTGTCCCGGTGGAAGACTGTGGGACAATGAGCCGCCCGCAGACCGCCGGGTGCCGCCTGAACACCCCAACTCGCTATGACGACGCCTGCCTCCAATAAGCCTGGCCGCCGCCAGCTTGCCAACGCCATCCGCTTTCTTGCCGCCGACGCAGTGGAAGCCGCCAAATCCGGTCATCCCGGCATGCCGATGGGCATGGCCGATATCGCCGAAGTGCTATGGAACGACTACCTGAGCCATAGCCCGAAGAACCCCCACTGGTTCAACCGCGACCGCTTCATTTTGTCCAACGGCCATGGCTCGATGCTGCAATACGCATTGCTGCATTTGAGCGGCTACGACCTTCCGCTGGAAGAGTTGAAGAATTTCCGTCAGCTGCACAGCAAAACCGCCGGCCATCCGGAACGCCACGAAACCCCCGGCGTTGAAACCACCACCGGTCCGCTGGGCCAAGGCTTTGCCAATGCGGTCGGCTTCGCACTGGCGGAAAAGCTGCTGGCCCAACGCTATAACCGTCCCGAATTCGGCATCGTCGACCACCGCACCTGGGTATTCATGGGCGACGGCTGTTTGATGGAAGGCATTTCCCACGAAGCGGCATCGCTCGCCGGTACCTGGGGCCTGGGCAAGCTGATCGCATTCTGGGACGACAACAAGATTTCCATCGATGGCAATACCGCTGGCTGGTTCACCGACGACACACCGGCGCGCTTCGAGGCTTATGGCTGGCAGGTAGTGCGCAACGTCAACGGCCACGATCCAGTCGAGATCAAGACGGCCATCGAAACTGCGCTGAAGTCCGACGATCGTCCCACGCTGATCTGCTGCCGCACCACGATTGGCTTTGGCGCACCCAACAAAGCCGGCAAGGAGTCGTCACACGGCGCACCGCTAGGCAAGGAAGAGCTGGAGGCTACCCGCAAGGCGTTGGAATGGCCGTACGGACCGTTCGAGATTCCGCAGGAGATCTACGACGGCTGGCGCGCCGGCAACAGTGGCTTGGTGCGCGAGGAACAGTGGAACATGCTGTTCGACAAGTACGCCGCGCAATACGCCGGTGAAGCGGCCGAACTATCGCGCCGTTCGCATGGCGAGTTGCCGGAAGACTTCGCCGCTGCTGCCGACGCCTACATTGCCAAGCTGCAGGCCGACGGCCCGAGCATCGCATCGCGCAAGGCATCGCAGATGGCCATCGAAACCTTCGCGCCTCTGCTGCCGGAACTGATCGGCGGCTCGGCCGATCTGGCGCATTCCAACCTGACGTTGTGGAAGGCCAGCAAGTCCGTGGCTACCGATGACCCTGACGCCAACTACGTGTACTACGGCGTGCGCGAGTTCGCGATGACCGCGATCAGCAATGGCCTGGCCTTGCATGGCGGCTTCATTCCGTTCGATGCCACCTTCCTGGTGTTCAGCGATTACGCCCGCAACGCGGTGCGCATGGGCGCGTTGATCCCCGCGCACAACATCCACGTCTACACGCACGATTCGATTGGCCTGGGCGAAGATGGTCCCACCCACCAACCGATCGAGCACCTGGCATCGCTGCGCTATATCCCGAACAACGACGTATGGCGTCCTTGCGATGCGGTGGAGTCGGCGGTGTCGTGGCGGGCTGCGATCCAGCGTAAAGAAGGACCGAGCTGCCTGGTGTTCTCGCGCCAGAACCTGCAGCACCAGCCACGTAGCGAAACCCAGGTGGCGGATATTGCTCGCGGCGGTTATGTGCTGGCCGACGCGGACGGTACGCCGGACGTCATCCTGATCGGTACTGGTTCGGAAGTCGGACTGGCCGTGCAGGCCAAGGCCGTACTGGATGCGGAAGGCCTCAAGACGCGCGTGGTGTCGATGCCGTCGACGGATGTGTTCGACCGGCAATCGGCCGAATACCGCGAGTCCGTGCTGCCGAAAGCCGTGCGCAAGCGGGTGGCGGTGGAAGCCGGTATCACCGATTTCTGGCGCAAGTATGTCGGCCTGGATGGTGCGGTTATCGGCATGACCGGTTTCGGCGCCTCCGCTCCGGCCGAGGCGTTGTACAAGCACTTCGGTATCACCGTTGAGAAAGTAGTCGAAGCAGCGAAGTCGCTGGGCTGATCGCAAGCGACTGGTCCTTACCTGATACTGGCGGCGATGGCAGGGAAGCTTCGCCGGTACCCAGCAGTCGCTAAGAAACAGGGAACTGCGATGGATGGAAATCTGTCGCATTGATGTTCTCAACGGGTAGGGACCATGTCGCGCATGCGGACCATCGGTTTCAAGACGGCATCATGGCTACCCTGGCTGCAACGGGGTAAGCCTTGGTTGCTGGCGGCCGGCGTGCTTGTGCTGGCGGGGCTGCTGACCCTCGCGTTCAAAAGCCTTTGGCAGGAAATCAGCTACGACCAGGTCGTAGCCGCCGTCCGCAGTGTCGACCGGATTGAGCTGGCGCTGGCCTTGCTGGCTACCGTCATAAGCTATTTGGCGTTGAGCGGATACGACCATTCGTCGTTGCGCTACGTCGGCGTGTCGCTGCCTTATCGGTTGGTCGCGCAGACATCTTTTATCGCGTATGCGCTGACCAACACCATTGGCCTGGGCGTGTTCACCGGTGGCGCCGTGCGCATGCGCCTTTATGGTGCCGCGGATGTGGAAGCGGCACAGATTTCCAAGGCTATCGCTTTCAATGCGGTGGCCTTTGGGTTGGGCGTCGGCACCGTAGGTGCTTTGGGTTTGCTGTGGGATGCACCGGAACTCGCTTCTCTGATGCGGGTCCCGGTGTGGCTGCTGTCGGCCGGCGCATGTTTGGTCTTGCTGACAATCGGCAGCTTGTTGGTGTGGTGTCGCGACGGCCGTGAACGCCGACTGTTGGGACGGTTTACCTTACGCCTGCCGCCAGCATCGCTGGCGCTGCGCCAGTTGCTGTGGTCAGTGCTGGATATCATGGCGGCGGGCGCGGTGCTGTGGGTGCTGCTGCCCGATGGCGTCATCGGCTTTCCGAGCTTTATCGGCTTTTATGCTGCGGCACTGGTGCTGGGCGTCGTCAGCCATGTGCCGGGCGGCTTGGGTGTGTTCGAAGCGGTCATGCTGGTCGCGCTTGGCGGGCGAGTGCCTGGCGAGGCGCTCGCCGGCGCGCTGGTGCTTTACCGCCTTGTTTACTACGTGCTGCCGCTGGTGTTGGCCTTGCTGCTGATGATGCTGCACGAATTGCGCAGCGGGGTCGCCGCGCCGCTGACTCGTGCTATTGGCAGTCTGGCGCCTTTGCTACTTGCTGCCTACACGCTGGTCGTCGCGGTTGTTGTGCTGGTGTCGGGCGTAACGCCGGCCAGCGAAGAAGCCACGGCGTTACTGGCGTTGCATGTGCCGTTGCCGCTGGTGGAGGCTTCGCACTTTCTTAGCAGCGTTGCAGGATTGGCGCTGTTGTTTGTCGCGCGCGGCATGTTGTCGCGATTGGACGCGGCATGGTGGGCAGGGCTGGGGTTGGCATTGATGAGCCTGCTGATGGCACTGCCCAAAGGCATCGCCATCGGCGAAGCGATCCTGCTGGTGTCGCTGGTGACGGCGCTGGCGGTCTCGCGTAAACAGTTCAAGCGCAAGGCTTCGCTGTTTTCGGTTGCGTTCTCCTGGGGCTGGTGGCTGGCCATCGGAGGCATTCTTGTCGCGCTGACGGCATTGCTGTTCTTCGCCTACCAGAGTGTGAATTACACCCATGAGCTGTGGTGGCAATTCGAATTCAATGGCGATGCGCCGCGTTCATTGCGCGCGCTGGTCGGCATCGCTCTGCTGGCGCTGGTATTGGCCATGCGCCAATTGCTGCGGCCAGCGCCCTCGGTCTGGCAAGCGCCTGATGCAACAGCGCTTGCGCGCGCCGAGCAAGTCATCCGGCGGCAAGACAACGCCGACAGCCTGCTGGCATTGACTGGCGACAAGCGGTTTCTTTTTTCCGAATCCGGCAATGCGCTGGTGATGTTCGGGCGTCAACGACGTTCGTGGATCAGCCTGTTCGATCCGATAGGGCCGGAGCAGGAGCAAACTGAGCTGGTGTGGCGCTTCGTCGAGCTTGCGCGGGAAGCGGGTGGGCGCGCGTGTTTCTATCAGGTGCGCTCGCAATCGCTGCCGATGTATCTGGATGCAGGTCTGCGTTTGTTCAAGCTGGGCGAGTATGCCCATGTGCCGCTGGCCGATTTCTCTCTGGAAGGCAAACAGCGTTCCGGTCTACGCTACAGCGCCAAACGTTCCGCACGCGAAGGTGCTGAACTCGACGTGGTGCCGATGGAAGGGGTGCCGGCGATTCTTGAAGAATTGCGCGCCGTCTCCGATGCCTGGCTGGCCGAACATCGCGCGGCGGAGAAACGCTTCTCGGTCGGCGCCTTCATGGACAACTACGTGCTAAGACAACCCGTAGCGGTGGTCCGCCACGGAGGCCGCATCGTCGCCTTCGCCACGCTATTGACCACTGACACGAAAGCCGAGGTCAGCATCGACCTGATGCGTCATCTGCCCGAGATGCCTTACGGCACTATGGACTTCCTGTTCGCCGAACTGATGCTGCATTTTCGCGAGCTTGGCTTTCAGCGATTCGGGCTGGGCATGGCGCCGCTATCGGGCATGGCCAAACATCCACTGGCTCCCTTTTGGCATCGCGGAGGCCGGCTGTTGTTCGCGCACGGCGAGAACTTCTACAACTTTCGCGGCCTGCGTGCGTTCAAGGAAAAATTCGATCCGCAATGGGAAGCGCGTTACCTGGCGTCGCCGGGCGGTGTGGCGCCGTTACTTCTGTTGGCCGATATCGCCGCGTTGATCAGTGGTGGTTTGAAGGGCGTGATCGCGAAATGACCAGGAGCCTCATGCTTGTTCTTTTGCTTGCGCTGTTGCCGGAGTGTCCAGCGTATGCGCAGGAGTACATCTCCCATGGACTTTTCGATCGTGTCGCTTTGTATCGGCCGCCCGGAGAGGCTGGGCAATTCGTGCTGTTTCTTTCGGGAGACGGCGGCTGGGACAAGCGCATGGATGTTGCCGCTCGCGCCTTGAGCAGCAAGGGTGCGATGGTGGCTGGCATCGACATGCCGCGGTTGCGCACCGCACTGGGCAAGAGCGGCGGCGACTGCGTGTTACCGGATGGGGATCTGGAGAACCTCTCACACTACTTGCAAGGCTATGCACGTCAATCGAATTACCGTGCTCCATTGCTGGTCGGCTACGATTCCGGCGCGGCTTTTGCCTATGCCATGCAGGCGGCCGCCGATGAGGATACGTTTTCCGGCGCGATATCGCTTTCGTTCTGTCCTCGAGTCGACCTGGGTAAACCGTTGTGCGAACGTGCCGGCAAGCACTTTTTCGAGGAAGGGGAAGGCGAGGTTTCGGTGCTGGCGGCGGTCCCGGAGATGCCCCAGCCTTGGGTGGTGTTGCAGCGAGCGCATGAGAACGTATGCCCAGGCGCGAACGTACGCAACTTCGTCGATCGCATCCACGGCGCCGCGCTATCGGTGCTGCCTGACCGCGACCGGGACAACGGGGAGAAAGCGGCATTGCCTGCGCTTCTAGCCAGCAACCGCGAGTTGGCGACGCGCTACAAAGCCGCACTGCCGCCGCCACCGGCGAAGTTAGTCGATCTTCCGCTAATAGAGATGCCAGCCAGCGGAAACGGCGACACCTTCGCCGTTCTGCTCAGCGGTGATGGCGGCTGGGCCGGGCTGGACAAGCAAGTGGCCGCGTCACTGGTTGCCAAAGGTATCCCTGTCGTGAGTTTCGATTCGCTGCGCTACTTCTGGAAAGCGCGCGATCCAAAAGGCTTGGCTACCGATCTCGACCGCATCGTCCGCTACTACGCAGGACGCTGGAGCAAGAAGCGAGTCCTGTTGATTGGCTACTCGCAAGGCGCCGATGTGTTGCCTTTTGCCGTCAATCGCTTGCCCGCCGCATCCCGCGTACTGATCGCGCGGATTGTGCTCATGGGATTGGGACAAAACGCATCGTTCGAATTCCACCTCGCCAACTGGATCGGAAAGGACGACGGCCTACCCATATTGCCTGAGGTGATCAGATTGCGCGAAGCGGAAACGTTGTGCCTCTATGGCCAGGACGAGAAAGACTCTCTATGCCCCGAGATTGCGGCAGGGCATGTGCATGCACAACCGCTGGCAGGCGGTCATCATTTCGACGGTGCTTATGACAAGCTCGCCGAACTAATCCTGCGACGATCCGCGCGATGAAAAATGAGCATCAAAGCAGCGGGCGAGGAGACGAGCTGGAAGTTCTTGCTTCGCCTCCCTCTTTATCAAGCGCTTTTCAACAGCCGAATGGCTGGTCAAGGGGATGACCCGCCATTCGGCGGTTGAAAAGCATTTGAGGGGGATTTGCTTTTGCCTTCAGCGGAAACGTCCACTTCAGTAAGCCATCAAAGCAGAATGTAGCCGCCGGTAAGATGATCTATCAGCTCTTGAAACGAAGTCGTTCTAGCCTGCAGTTCTAGACAGCGCACGCGAAACCAGCCGGGCATACAACCATTCGCCCACATTCGCCGGTCGGTCGAGTCCCATGCGCTGTAATGCCTCGGCATCTATCTGCTTACCAGCGAGCACCGCACTGCAAAGCGTTCCCAGCTTTCGCGGGAGCGTGGCGGTTTCGGCCTTCAACCAACCGAGGGCTTTCACCAAACGCTGTTCCGCCGGGGTGAAGTCGCTGCCCAGAGGATAGTCCGGCAGCGTCCCATCGCGCCGGAAGGCCGAAAGCTTCGCACTTAGGCGGCTTTGGACATTGCTCTGCCAGCTCTCTGGCTCGACGAAATCGCTCCGGAGTTTCTTGCAGCGCTTCGCTGTTTCCAACAATTCCGCCTGGAATCGCGCATCGGTAATCGCTGCCATGGCAATGACGCAATCTTCATCATTGCGACCGTGCAAATCAGCGATGCCGTATTCGTTGATGTAGATATCGCGCAGATGGCGGGGGATGGTGGTGTGGCCATAATTCCAGCGTACGTTGGATTGCGGCTTGCCGGCATCCTCGCGTACCGCGCGGAACATCAGGGCAGAGCGGGCGCCATCCAGTGCATGCGCCATGGCCACGAAGTTGTATTGGCCGCCGACACCGGAGACGATGCGCCCATCTTCCAGGCCATCGGATGTTGCCGCACCCAGTGCGGTCGCCATCATGCAGGAGTTGAAGAAGCGAGCATCGTGGCGTTGCAATCGTTCAAGATTCTCATTGCCGCCGTATAGCTGATTGATTTCGCTGATCCGGCGCATGCCGATGGCGCGGCGCTGGTCGTCCGGGAAATTTCGCAACCACTCGTAAAATTCGGGCGAACCCAGATAGAACGCGCCGTGCAGATACTCGCCGTCGCGGTCGAGCCGTGCTTGGTCGCCCAGGTTTGCGGTTCCGTCGGCCAGACGACGCATCAGCAGTTCGTCGTCCACCACTTTGCGGCGGATCACACCGGTTTCCACCAGGTGCTTGAAGCCTTCGTTGATCATTTCGCTGCAGCCGTACAAGCCGACCTCGAACGGTCCAAGCCCACCGCTGGCGATGACGGAAGGATGCTGTTCGATGCCAGGATCCAGCGCAGCGAGTACGCGTCGGTAGGTGCCGTTGTCGACATGACGAAGCACCAGCGCATGGCAGAGCGCGTCAGCCAGCGCGCCGATCCCGATCTGAAGCGTGCCGCCGTCGCGTACCAGTGTGCTGGCGTACAGGCCAATAGCGTATTCGGCGTCAGCCACCGGTTGTCGCGGCAGGCCGAACAGCTTGGGATATGGTCCCGGCGGCGTGATCACGGCATCGAAAAACGCCGCTTCCACTACGGCGGTACCGCCTATCCACGGCAATTGCGGATCGATCTCGGCGACCAGCAGCGGGCGCGGCAGTCCGCGTGCCACGATGGCGTCCACCGCGTCGTGGGTCAGGTCGTTGTTGCTGGAGAGCGACAGGCGCGTGCCGCCCGGCTCGCGCGCCACTTTCTGGATGATGACGTTGACTTGCCGTTCGGCCAGCGCCCGCGCCACATGGGTGTAGTTGAGGCTGGCGTAGTGACGTTGCGCCTGCGCCGACCGCAGTAGTGCGCCCGATTGCATGTAGAACTCTTCGACTTCGATGTTGGCCGGCAGTGCATCGCGCTTCATCGCCTGCACGTAGGCCAGCCGGGGAAAATCGGCGCCGAAGTGCCGTTCCGCGAATGGACCGACGAAACGTCCCTCCAGGCCTTCACCGCCCGCGGGTGGGTCCAGGGACAACGCCGTATAAAGATGCCAATGCCGTGTGGTGTCGCTTTCTATGCGCGCATACAGCGCATTCAACAGGCGATGCGGTTTGCCGATGCCTAATGGCGCCCCCATGCGGATGGTGGCTGGCGTGTTCTGGAAGATGAAGTCGACGGCGTCGTCGAGGCTTTCAAGGAGGAGGGTCATGGCGGGCAGCTTAGGCGATGTCGGCTGAGATGCCGACGAATGGCGATAAAAGGGGTTGACAACTCGTTCGATTACGAATGTAATCAGTAAAAATTACAGGTGTAATCGATATGTCGATCAGTGACGCCGAAGCCATGGTGATGGAAGTCCTGTGGCAGCGAAATCCTCTTAGCGCGGAAGAGGTAATCGTGGCCTTGGCTGCCAGTACCGGTTGGGCCGAGCCCACCATCAAGACCTTGCTCAATCGCTTGCTCAACAAGGGTGCTATTCACGCGGAGAAGCAGGGCCGCCGCTACTTGTACTCGCCCGCGTTGCAGCGGGAGGCGTGGGTGGAGCAGCAGAGCGAAGGTTTGCTGGAGCGCTTGTTCGGCGGTCGGGTGGCGCCTTTGGTGGCCCATTTCAGCGAGCGCGGAAAGCTATCCGCAGCAGATATTGCCGAGCTGAAAAAGCTCATCAGGGAGCTGGATGATGAGCAATGAACTGTTGACTGCGCTTTTCGAAACCACATTGACTGGCAGTGCCGCTATCGTGCTGGTGATGGCCGTACGCCGATGGGTCGCGGACCGGTTTGGCGCTCGTATCGCCTATCTGCTTTGGACAGCAGTACCCGCTGCGATGGCTGCCGTGCTGCTGCCGGCGCGCGTGGGCGAGCAGGTGTTAACGATGGAAATGCGGCTGGGCCCATTGCAGCCGCTGATGGTCGAGCACGCCCTGCAGCGGAACTACGGACCGTGGCTACTGGCGCTCTGGATAGCGGGCGCAGCAACAACCGCGATTTTCTATGCCGTGCGGCAGTGCCGGTTTGTCTCCCGCCTAGGGCATCTGAGGCGACGCGCCGATGGCCTCTATGAAGCTGGTGTCTGTGCAGGGTTGCCAGCCGTGATTGGTGTACTGCGTCCCCGCATCGTGGTGCCATCCGATTTCGATCTTCGCTACAACGAACAAGAACGGTGTCTGGTTCTACAGCACGAGCGCGCGCATCTGTGCCGTGGCGACCTCCAGGTCAATGCGGCACTTACCTTGATTAGTTGCCTGTATTGGTTCAATCCACTGGTCCAACTGGCGGCGCGGTACTTCCGGCACGACCAGGAGCTGTCGTGCGATCAGGCCGTGATCGCACGATTTCCGCAGCAGCGCCGCACCTATGGCGATGCCATGCTGAAGACCCAGCTAGCTGTGGACGTTTTTCCATTGGCCTGCCATTGGGGCGGCCATCATCTGCTGAAGGAGCGTATCGCCATGCTGAAATTTCCACTGCCATCTCGTCGCCGCACGAAAGCCGGATCGTTACTCGCAGTCTCTTTCGCACTGACCACCGCCGCGGTCGCTTGGGCCATGCAGCCTCCGCAAGCGGACGCGCCACGACCGGTGCTGAAGACATCGACTGAACCGCCTGCTGCCGTTACTGATGTAGTCGCGATGCGCACGCCGGCACCGCCATATCCTGAGGGCGTGGCCAAGCAAGGCGTTTCCGGGCAGGTGCTATTGAGGATTTTGGTTGGCACGGACGGCAAGCCCAAGGATGTACGGGTGGAGAAGGCAGATCCGGCTGGCGTTTTCGATGCGGCATCTATTCAAGCCGCGAAGCAATGGACCTTCGTCCCGAAGCAACAGGACGGGAAGCCGGTGGAAGGCTGGATACGTGTGCCCATCTATTTCGACGCCAAGCGTCAAGCCGCTGATGCGGCCACTCCTTCGGGGCATAGCGAACGCATCCGAGCGATGAACACTGTCGTAGAGCGGAGCTTGCTCCGCTGTTTTTGGCGCAATGCCCTTCGGATACGATCAGCCGAGCAAGCTCGGCTCTACCAAAGCGCGGATTGTAGGAGCGACGTCGGCACTGCCGCCATGACGAGTTGACAGTTCAACATTAGATCTCGGCTCTACGAGAAGCGTCTCTATGCGGCTATTTCCTATCACTTGCCGTTGCGACGGCCTCATTGCTACTGACTCTATGCTATCGCGGGGCGAAGCTCCGCTCTACAACACTACTCTAGCGTCCGTATCTCATCCGCCAGCCGGCGCACCTCTTCCGGATGGTGGCTGACGTACACGATCGGCAAGCGGATTTCGTCGCGGACGCGTTGCAGGTAGGGGATCAGTTCTTCGCGCCGGGCTTGGTCCAAGGCGGACAGGGGTTCGTCGAACAACAGGATGGCCGGCTGCGACAACAATGCGCGGCCCATGGCGACGCGTTGCGCTTCGCCGCCGGAAAGGTGGGTTGGCCGGCGTTTCAGCAGAGGAGCGATGCCCAGCAGTTCGACGATGGCATCGAAGCCGAATTGAGGAGTGCGGTCGCGGCCGTGGCGGCCGTACAGCAGGTTGCGACGCACATCCAGATGCGGAAACAGGCGGGCATCCTGGAAGACGTAGCCGACGTGGCGGCGATGGGCTGGTACATCGATGCGCTGCTCGCTGTCGAACAAGCAACGTCCATCTATTTCGATGCGTCCCGCATGCGGTTTCAGCAAGCCGGCGATCGCGTTGAGCACCGTAGTCTTGCCTGCACCAGAAGGGCCGGTCAACGCGGTGACGCGCGCGTCTGATTCCAGCCGAACATGTCGTTGGAAACCGCCGCGTCGCAGTTCGATGTCCAGCCGCAGCATCAGTGTTCCTCGTTCCCGCGATGGCGCCGCACCAGGTACTCCGACAACATCAACGCCAGCAGGGAGATACTGACGGCAACCGCCGCCAGTCGCCAAATGCCGCTTTCGGCGCCGGGAACCTGCATCAGTCCATAGATCGCCGACGACAATGTTTGCGTTTCGCCGGGGATATTGGACACGAACGTGATGGTGGCGCCGAACTCTCCCAGCGCTTTGGCGAAAGCCAGTACCGTGCCGGCTACAAGTCCCGGCCACGCCAACGGCAGAGTGATGGTGAAGAAGACGCGCCAAGGCCCGGCGCCGAGTGTCGACGCAGCCTGTTCCAAGCGACGATCCGTGGCCTCGAGCGAAAGCCGGATGGCGCGCACCATCAGCGGGAAACCCATCACCGCGGACGCAAGCGCAGCGCCTGTCCAGCGGAAAGCGAACACGATGCCGAAATGGTTCTCGAGGAATGCCCCCACCGGCCCCTGTGTACCCAAGGAGACCAGAAGCGCGTAGCCCATGACCACAGGCGGCAGCACCAGCGGCAAATGCACCAGAGCATCCACCAAGGCTTTGCCCGGAAAGCGGCGTCGCGCCAACAGCCAACCCAGCGCCACGCCGAACGGCAGGCTGGCGACCGATGCCACCAGAGCCACTTTCAGGCTCAATGCAATGGTGGTGACTTCTTCGGGTGAGAACCAGGGCAAGCGAGCAACCTTAGGGAAGCACGGTAAAGCCGCGGCGCTGGAAAATACCGCGCGCAGCAGGTGAAGACAGCCAGCGTACGAAAGCTCCCGTTTGCGGATGCCGATTATCGCGCAGCGACGCCACGGGATAGAGGATAGGTGGATGGCTATCGTTCGGGAAAATCGCGACTACTCGCACGCCGGGTTCCGCTTTCGCGTCGGAAAGATAGACGATGCCCAGCGGTGTCTCACCGCGTGCCACCAGCATCAATGCGGCGCGTACGCTTTCCGATTCGGCGAGTTTCGATTTCACGTTGTCCCACGCGCCCAGCGATTCCAGCGAAGCACGTGCGTACTTGCCCGCCGGGACGCTACGGATCTGGCCGACGGCCAGCCGCCTGTCACCGAGTGCGGTAGATAGCGATGCTGGATTCCTGAGGTCGACCTGAGCACGGCTGTTCTTTGGCGCCACCAGTGCCAATTGATTGCCCAGCACATTGCGGCGATTGGCCGGGTCAATCTTCCGCCGCTGCTGCAGGTAATCCATCCACTCAAGATCAGCCGAAAAGAAAACATCCGCGGGCGCACCTCGCTCTATCTGCCGCGCCAATGCAGAGCTGGCGGCGTATGAAACCCGCACCGGCGTGCCGGTTTGCTTTTCGTAAGCGCGTGCCGCTTCGTCCAGGGACTCCTTGAGACTGGCTGCGGCAAAAACCGTTAGCGGCCTTGCCGGCTCGACGGCATGCAGCGGCGATGCCAGAAACATCAGCAGCAACACCGCGAGGAAACGGTTCGGCAGGTTCATCATCAGAGCGATCTTCGCACGGGTGAGATCAACTACCGCTTAGCGTGGCATTGAGCAACTGAGCCAGGTGCGCGCCGCCCTCGCGCAGGCGCTGCTCGGCGATGGACCGATGGCGGGTGTAGTAGCTATCGTCCAACTTCGCACGCGCCGGATAGAAGCCAGGCTGGGTTACCGACTTGCAGGACTGTTCCGCCCACTGGGCGGGCGCAGTGGGCAAGAGAGATTGAGTAGCCTCCTTCGGTGGCGGCAGCGCTTGCAGATGGCGAAGATATGCGTCTTCGCTCAGGCGGGCGGACTTCAGCAGGCCGCTGTCCCACACGCTATGCAGATTGCTGCCCTGGCCGCGATAGTTGACCTGGAAGTCGTTGCCGCCCCGGTCGTTGGTGTTGCTGGCATGAAGCGGCTGGTGGACATCGCCGACGAAATGTACGACGAACTTCAAGGCTTGCAGGCGCTCGGCCTTGGGTTTGCTGCGGTCGGCAAGGACCGCGCTTTGGCGCTGTATGGCTTCGATCACGCAATCGCCCTTGCGGCAATCCCGCGTGGCTTCGTACACACAATCGTGGCTTCCGATGTTGACGTAGTGCCAGCGCGATGTGCGTTTACCCAGGTCCGGGTCGTTGCCGCGAAGATCATCGGCCCAGTTGGCGATGCCCGCCAAGGTGGGTTCGACTTCACCGGACAGCAGTTCGGCTATCTGCGCGCGCGCTTGCGGTGTCAGCTGGTCATAGGCGAGCCGCGCCACCAGTCGATGGCCGAGCGCGCCCCAGGCGTGCGCGGGAGCGGGAATCAGCAGGGCGGCAGTAAGAAGAAAGAAAAGGGTCCGGTTCATGCCGGCACTTTAACCGACGTCGCCTAAGTCGCAGGTTACGGCCTCATAACTCGCGCTCATAACGTCAGCCCAACTTGCGCTGCCGGAGCTGTGAAAGGGGCACGCCGCTGCCTGTTAGAATGGGAGCCCCGTCAACCCTGCCGCGCGTTGCGCGGCCGCAGGAGTTTTGAGCAATGTCGATCAAGGTTGGTATCAATGGCTTCGGCCGCATCGGGCGCAATGTGCTGCGTTCCGCCGTGCAGAATTTCGGCAACGATATCGAGATCGTGGCCATCAACGATCTGCTGGAACCGGACTACCTGGCGTACATGCTGCAGTACGACTCCGTGCATGGCCGCTTCAAGGGTGACGTCAAGGTCGAGGGCAATACCCTGATCGTCAATGGCAAGAAGATCCGCCTGACCCAGGAACGTGATCCGGCCAACCTCAAGTGGGACGAGGTGGGCGCGGAAGTAGTCATCGAATCCACCGGCTTGTTCCTGGACAAGACGACGGCGCAGAAGCATCTCGACGCCGGCGCCAAGAAGGTCATCCTGTCCGCGCCGTCGAAGGACGATACGCCGATGTTCGTCTACGGCGTCAACGACAAGACCTACAAGGGCGAAGCGATCATCTCCAACGCCTCCTGCACCACCAACTGCCTGGCGCCGTTGGCCAAGGTGCTGCACGACAAGTGGGGCATCAAGCGCGGCCTGATGACCACGATCCATGCAACGACGGCTACCCAGAAGACCGTCGACGGTCCGTCCAACAAAGACTGGCGCGGTGGTCGCGGCATCCTGGAGAACATCATTCCGTCCAGCACCGGCGCTGCCAAGGCGGTGGGCGTGGTGATTCCGGAATTGAACAAGAAGCTCACCGGCATGTCCTTCCGCGTGCCGACCAGCGACGTGTCGGTGGTCGACCTGACCTGCGAACTGGAGAAGCCGGCCACCTACGCCGAAATCTGCGCCGAGATGAAGGCCCAGAGCGAAGGCGCGTTGAAGGGCATCCTGGGCTACACGGAGGACAAGGTGGTCGCCACCGATTTCCGCGGCGACACCCGCACCTCGATTTTTGATGCCGACGCCGGCATTTCGCTGGACGGGACCTTCGTCAAGCTGGTCAGCTGGTACGACAACGAGTGGGGCTATTCCACCAAGTGCCTGGAAATGGTGCGCGTGGTGGCCGGCAAGTAAGCCGGCATGCGATGCGGCCGCTAGGCGCCGCATCCCAGCAGACAAAGGCGCCGCAAGGCGCCTTTGTCGTATCAGGAGTATCGCTTTTCGCTACCTTGGGACGCTAATGGCGGTACTGACGGCTAACTCTGTTGCAAATTGACGGTGGTTAGCTGAGGCTGCATCGGCGTCCCGCCAGCGGCATCTTTGCCGTTTGTCATAAAAGTGGCACTCAACGAACCTGAGTGCCTTCCTTTTTCCCTCCCGTCTTGGGGCGGGCAAGGGTGGGGAGGAATTGATTCGGTCGTTTCGATAAGAATTCGTTCCGAATCAATAGGGAAGTGCACCGATCAGGGGAAAGAGCGTGGAAGGGATACTGGTTCTATTGGGTCTGGCGGTGCTGGCCGTGCCGGTGCTGCTGATCTTTGCCTTGGTCAGCGTTAGCGGCTTGAAGCGGCGCGTGACTGAGCTGGAAAACCGAGTGGCCGGATTGGCGGCGGCTCCTGTTGCGCCAGGGGAAGCCGGAGCCGGCCGTGTCGCCGAACCCGCCCCCGAACCGACCTTGGCGGAACTCACGAAGCGACCGCTACCCTCCGTGGCACCGATCCGCGAAGCCGCACCTCCACCCGATGCCATCGCCAGCCAGGCGCCGCCGCCGTTGCCGCCGCGAGTGCCGCGTCCCGCCGCGTCCGAGGCTCCTGCTGCGGTTTCGCCACTTTCACCGCCACGCCCGGCACCGCCGCCCACGCCTTCGAAGCCAGACATCCTGACCCTTGCCGCGCGCGCGGTGAAGCGCTGGTTCACCGTAGGCAATGTGCCGGTCAAGATCGGCATCCTGGTGTTGTTCGCGGGCGTCGCCGCGCTGCTGAAGTACGCCAGCGACCAGGGCATGCTGGTGGTGCCGGTCGAATTGCGCCTGGCAGGCGTGGCCGCCGCGGCGATGGCGGCACTGGTATTCGCCTGGCGCAAGCGTGAGAGCAATCGGGTCTTTGCGCTGAGCGTGCAAGGTGGCGCCATCGGCATCTTGTTGCTGACGGTATTTGCGGCGTTCAAGTTGGGCATGATTCCACCTGCCGGTGCGTTCGCGCTGAGCGTGGGCTTGATAGCCGGTGCCGGTGTGCTTGCAGTGCTCCAGGACGCGAAAGCGCTGGCGGTATTCGCGGTTCTGGCGGGCTTCCTGGCGCCCATCTGGTTGTCCACTGGCAGTGGCAACTACGTGGCGCTGTTTTCCTACTACGCGGTATTGAATGCAGCCATCCTGGTCATCGCCTGGTGGCGCGCGTGGCGTGTGCTCAACCTGCTGGGTTTTGTTTTCACCTTTGGTATCGGCACGTTGTGGGGCGTTCTGGATTACAAGCCCGCGAACTTCAACAGCACCGAACCTTTCCTGCTGCTGTTCTTCGCGTTCTACCTGATCATTCCGATGCTTTATGCGCGGAAACAGCCGGCCAGCCGCCGTGATTTCATCGACGGCTGCCTGGTGTTCGGCACGCCGCTGATCGCGTTCTCGCTACAGGCAGGATTGCTGCGCGGGGAGCGCATGCCGCTGGCGTTTTGCGCCTTGGGGCTGGGTGTGTTGTACGCGGGATTGGCATGGAGCTTCCTGCGCCGCCTCAACTTCGCCGCACTGGGACAGTCGTACGCACTTTTGGCCGTAGGCTTCTCCACGTTGGCGATACCGCTGGCGTTTTCGGCCAAGGCGACCGCTTGCGTATTTGCGCTAGAAGGGGCTGCCCTGGTCTGGCTGGGGCTACGTCAACAACGGTTATTGCCTCAGCTCACCGGCATGGGATTGCAGTTGGCCGCCGCATTCGCTTTCGCGATTGGGCAAGCCAGTGGTTCGACTGCCGATGTAATCGTCGCCAATGGAACGTTCATGGGCGGGCTGTTGATCACGTTGGCTGGTTTCGCCAGTGCATGGAGCTACCGGTCCGTCGGGCGCAGCGCGCTTGCGCTGGTGTTCTATCTGTGGGGACTGCTGTGGTGGCTCGGTAGCGGCGTGAATGAAATCGAACGATTTGTCGTCCGTGACAGCCGAGTAGATGCGTTGCTTGCCTTCGTCGCCGTGACCGGCTGGCTTGCGGCGGAAGTGCACCGCCGTCGTCCCGGCACTGCGCTGGTGATGACGACGCTGCTGGCGTTGGCCGCTGCGGCACCACTGGCGCTCGTGCAGGTTGAAGTGCACCAGCAGCCGTTCGCGGAATACGGCTTGTGGGCGTGGCTGGTCTATACGGTTTTGGGCATTCGCAGTCTGGTGTGCCTGCGCAATAGCGAGCAAAGGCTGGCGGCGGGCGCGCAATTCGTCTGGCTGCTGGTGTGGCCGTTCGTGGCCTCGATGTTGCTCGATTGGCTGAGCCAATACTTCGCCTTGGACGATGGCTGGCGTCTGGTCGGCATCGTGCTGCCGTGGCTGGCTGTGACCGCATTGAGCCTGTATCGCTGGCCGTGGCTGGCTGCGCCGCTGGGCGAACGTTTCGACTCTCTGCGCACATGGTTGCAGATGGTGTACTTCGTCGTGTTGTCGGTCTGGTGGCTGTATGCACTGACCCAAGCGGGTAGCAGTGCACCGTTGCCTTGGTTGCCGATCATCAATCCGATGGAACTGGCGCAATTGGCGGTGCTGGTGCTGGCGGCGCGCTGGTTGTGGTCGGAGCATTCGCCGCAGCTGCTGAGATCGATCCGGTTGATGAAGCTGTCCGCCGTCGCCTTCATCTTCGTCACGTCCGTCGTGCTGCACGCAGTGCATCACTGGGGCGGTGTGGCGTGGACCGACGGCCTGCTATACACCAGCCTGGCGCAAACCAGCTTGACGATGGTCTGGAGCGTGCTAGGCGTGCTGGGCTGGGTGGTCGGTTCGCGCCGTGGTCAACGCGTTCTGTGGCTTGCCGGCGCGGTGCTGATGGGCATCGTGTTGGGTAAGCTGATTCTGGTCGACCGCGGCAACCTTGGCGACGTGCTGGGCATCGCTTCCTTCATCGCTTACGGCCTGCTTTGCACCGTCGTGGGTTATCTGGCGCCCGCGCCGCCGCGCACCGTTTCCGAGGAATCCCCCGCATGAAGAAACTCGCCTGGCTTGCTCTGGTGCCGCTGGTCGCAATGGCCGGTATCCGAGACGACTATGCGCAACAATGGCCGCTGGCGCTCAGCCGTGATGACGGCGGTGCTTACCGGGTAGTGCTGAATCGCGATGTCTATCGGCAATTGCGGTCGGCGACGCTGGAAGATCTGGACGTCGTCAACGCCGATGGCATCCCGCTGGCATCTTCGTTGTTTGGTCCCGAGCAACCGTTGGCACAAGCGGCGAATGCCGTGGAGGTGCCCTGGTTCCCGCTGCCACGCGGCAATGATGGTCAGCCGTCCAACATTTCTTCCATCAGCGAAATCGCCAGCGACGGCAGCTTGCGACGGGTGGAGATGGCCAATGCGACAGCGCCCGGCGACGGTGACGAATATCTGATCGACATCAGCCGGCTACGTGAACCCGTCTCCGCATTGCGGTTCGAGTGGAAAGCGGAGCAGCCATCGTTCGAACATGCATACCAAGTCGCCGCGTCGGATGATCTCAAGACCTGGCGTACCGTGCAGACGAACGGCCGGCTGATCCAGCTGGAGAATGTTCAATTGGAGCGCGCTGGCCAGCGCATCAGCGACAACCGTATCGAACTGGACAGCGTGCAAGCGAAATATCTGCGCGTCCTGCCAGTGGGGAATGACCGACGCGGTTTGCAGCTGACGCGGGTACTGGCGGAGTTGCCAGAGCGGGTGGCGGCACCTGAGTGGCAATGGGAGGAATTGCCGGCGCAGCGCGTGCAGGAGGCCGGCGTGGAGTATTACGAGTTCGAGGTGCAGGGCCGGTTTCCCTTCCAGGTGGCCGATGTCTCGCTGCCGGGCAACAGCGCCAACGAGTGGATGCTGAAGAGCCGCGACGATCCGAAGGCAGAGTGGCAGTTCGCCGCAGCGCCCTGGTTGACTTACCAGGTCGAAGGCGCCGGCGCAGCCAACCGGTCGGCGCCGCAGACGCTGGACGGGACTTCGCGCCACCGCTACTGGCGGTTGTTCTCCAAGCAGCCGCTGCAGGGCCAATTGCCGACATTGAAGCTGGGCTACCGGCCGGAAGTGGTGGTGTTCCTGGCGCAAGGACAACCGCCTTACGCTTTGCTGGCCGGAAGCGCCCGCGCACGCCGGGCCGAAGCGCCGCTGCCGCAACTGGTGGAAGCGCTGCGGCGCGAACGCGGCAACGACTGGCAACCATCGCCCGCCTATCTTGGGCAAGCACAAGCCTTGGCCGGAGAGGCGGCCTTGAAGCCAGCTCCGCCCAAGCGCGATTGGAAGAATTGGCTGCTGTGGGCGTTGTTGGTTGGCGGCGCACTTCTCGTGGCGGGCTTCGCTTTCAGTTTGTTGCGGAACAAGCCAGCAGTGAAATGACAGTTGCGGCTTGCCATGCAAGCCATCTGCTGTCGTAGGAGCGGCGTCCCGCCGCGAGCTCTTCCTGTCAGATCGCACGGAAACGCGAAGAGCTCGCGGCGGGACGCCGCTCCTACAGGAGGCGCTCCTGCAAAGGTTGTCGTCACACGGCATGCATTGCCGCGCAGCGCCCCAGCCCGGACAATAAGGGTCTGTCCACGCACCGGGAACCCCCATGTCCATCATCCGCATGACCGACCTCGATCTCTCCGGCAAGCGCGTGCTGATCCGCCAGGATCTGAACGTGCCCATCGAACATGCGGAAGGACAACCCGCGCGCATCACTTCCGAACAGCGCATCACCGCTTCGCTACCCACTTTGAAGCTGGCGCTGGAAAAAGGTGCTGCGGTGATGGTGACCTCGCACCTGGGCCGGCCTAAGGAAGGTGTCTGGACGGCGGAAGACTCGCTGGCGCCGGTCGCACAGCGCTTGTCTGAACTGCTGGGTATCGAAGTGCCGCTGGTCAAGGATTGGGTGGAGGGCGTGGACGTCGCATCCGGTCAGGTCGTGCTCCTGGAAAATTGCCGCATGAATGTCGGCGAGGGCAAAGACGACGAGGCACTATCGAAGAAATACGCCGCGCTATGCGATGTATTCGTGATGGATGCCTTCGGCACCGCGCACCGTGCGCAGGCATCCACGCACGGCGTGATCCGCTTCGCCAAGATCGCTGCCGGCGGTCCGCTGCTGATGGCCGAACTCGATGCGTTGGCCAAAGCGCTGGATAAGCCCGCGCGTCCATTGCTGGCCATCGTGGCCGGCAGCAAGGTATCCACCAAGCTGGAGCTATTGTCGAATCTGGTCGGCAAGGTCGACCAGTTGATCGTCGGTGGCGGCATCGCCAACACCTTCATCGCCGCGGACGGACACGCGGTCGGCAAGTCGTTGTACGAGGCGGATCTGCTGGATACCGCCAAGAAGATCGGTGCCGACGCCAAGTCGCGCGGTGCCGACATCCCGGTGCCCACCGATGTGGTGGTGGCAAAAGAATTCAAAGCCGACTCTCCGGCTGCCGTGAAGCCGGTCGATGGCGTAGGCGACGACGATCTGATCCTGGATATCGGTCCGGCAACCGCTGCCCGTTATGCCGAACTGATCAAGCAAGCCGGCACGGTGGTGTGGAACGGACCGGTGGGCGTGTTCGAGTTCGATGCCTTCGGCAAGGGCACCGAAACCCTGGCGCGCGCCATCGCCGACTCCACGGCGTTCTCCATCGCCGGGGGTGGCGACACGCTGGCGGCGGTGGACAAATACGGCATCGCCGACGACATTAGCTACATCTCGACCGGCGGCGGTGCGTTTTTGGAGTTCCTGGAAGGCAAGACGCTGCCGGCAGTAGCGGCGCTGGAAGCACGCGGTCAGTGAGCCGTCCCACGCTGTTCTTCGATCTTGATGGCACGCTGATCGATTCCGCTGTCGGCATCACTCGCTGCGTCGCCCACGCCCTGGCGCAGCTGAATCATCCCGTACCTCCCGAGCCGGAGTTGCGCCGGTGGATTGGTCCGCCGCTGCGCACCAGTTTTGCGCCGCTGCTGGTCGATCCGGAACTTGTGGAGCGAGCGGTTGCGCATTACCGCGATCGCTTTGAAAGCTTTGGCTGGGCTGAGCACGAGGTCTATGCTGGCATCAATGAAGCCCTCGCTGCGCTGCATGCCGCCGGCTATAGGCTGGCGGTAGTTACCGCCAAAAACGAACCGCATGCGCGCAAAATCCTGGCCCATCTGCCGTTTGGCAACTACTTTGAAGATGTCATCGGGGCGACGCCCGACGGCACTTTGAGCCACAAGCCGGAGCTGATCGCCGAAGCCTTGCGTCGGCTGTCGGTGAGTCCGACCGACTGCTGGATGATTGGCGATCGTCACATGGACATCGAAGGTGCTCGTCATCACACGATGCGCAATATCGGCGTGCTGTGGGGTTTCGGTGGCGAACCCGAGTTGCGCAAAGCGGGGGCGGATCGTCTGGCCTCGGAGCCAGCACAGCTGCTGGCGCTACTAACAGCGTGAACACGTGGATCGCACTGCAAAAAGCGGATCCCATTCCGCGCAAACCCCGCGCGGATCGTTGTGCGCTCGCAACAAGCGCCAGCGCATGAAAGACCAAAAAAATACCAATCAATTTTTGCGTCGCTACAGCTGAAAACAAGCGATTTTTGCGGTATCGGAGCGCCCCCGCGCGCTTGTCCTGAGACAATCCGCGTATGTGTACTTCGCAAGGCCAACGCAAGTCGTTGCGCTATGTGCGCGGTGTGTTAGCGTTTTAGTTTTCCAGGGACCGCATCATGACCGACCGCCAGCGCCGTACGAAGATCCTCGCCACCCTCGGACCGGCGACCGATCCACCGGGCGTGCTGGAAGATCTGTTCCGCGCCGGCGTGAACGTCGTCCGCCTGAATTTTTCGCATGGTGATCCGTCCGGACAGGCCAAGCGTGCCGCCGCGGTCCGGCTTGCGGCGCAACGCGTTGGCGCCGAAGTCGGCATCCTCGCCGACCTGCCCGGTCCGAAGATCCGCATCGAACGTTTCGCCGAAGACAAGGTGATGTTGAAGGCGGGCGACCGCTTCGATCTGGTGGCCAGTGCGGATGCGCCGCTGGGCGATACCACGCAGGTCGGCGTCAGTTATCTGGGTCTGCCAAACGATGTCGTCCCCGGCGATGTACTGCTGCTCGATGACGGGCTGATGCAGTTGCGTGTGGAACGCGTCGAAGGCGAGCGCATCGTCAATACCGTGATGAACGATGGCGCGTTGTCGAATCGCAAGGGCTTGAACAAGCAGGGCGGCGGTCTGTCGCTGGGCGCGCTGACCGAACGCGACAAGGAATTGATCGCCATCGTGGCGCAGATCGGCGTGGACTTCATTGCGGTATCGTTTTGCCGCAATGCGCAGGACATGCACGACGCCCGCCGTATCGCGCTGGAGCACGGCTGCGACGCGGCACTGGTTTCGAAGATCGAACGCACTGAAGCCATCGAGAACCTGGCCGAGATCATCGACGCCAGCGACGTGGTGATGGTGGCGCGCGGCGACTTGGGCGTAGAAATCGGCGACGCCGAGTTGCCCGGCCTGCAGAAGAAAATCATCAGGGAATCGTTGGCACGCAACCGCGTGGTGATCACTGCCACGCAGATGTTGCAGTCCATGGTGGATAGCCCCATTCCCACCCGCGCCGAAGTGCTGGACGTGGCCAACGCAGTCATCGACGGCACCGATGCGGTGATGCTATCGGCCGAAACCGCCGCGGGCAGCTATCCGGTACGTGCGGTCGAGGCGATGGCGCGCATCTGCCTGGGCGCCGAGAAGCAGTTCGAGATGGACACCGATTTCGAAAAGGCGCCGCGTAATCTCGAACGCGCCGACCAGGCCATCGCGATGGCGACGATGTTCCTGTCCGAGCACATCGGCGTGCGTGCGATCGTGGCGATGACGGAATCCGGCGGCACCGCACGCTATCTGTCGCGGTTCCGTTCCAGCGCACCGATCTACGCGTTCTCGCGTCACGACGGCGCACGCCGCAAGATGGCGATGATGCGTGATGTGTTCTCAATCGCCTTCGACAGTCGCGGCCTCGCCCCGCGCGAAGCAGCGCGTGATTCGATGCAGGTCCTGCGTGACCGTGGCTTGCTGGTGGAAGGCGACCGCGTCATCTTCACCAGCGGCGACCACATGGAGCGCCATGGCGCCACCAACACCATGCGCCTGCTGCAGATCGGCAGCGATGGCAAGCCCGAGGGGCTTGGCGAACTCTGAGCGCGTGAGCACAGCACGCGGCGCCGTGGCACGTGGCACCTGGCGATGGCATCATCCGATTCCATTGCCAGGGAGCTTAATGTGATACGGACGAATGCTTTCAGCCTGTTGTGCACCGTCATTCGCGCCATCGTCATCTTTGTACTGGCCACCGCGCTGGTGCAATTTCCGGCGATTTTCATCCAGATGCGCCAACAAATAGTGGATGGCGGTTTGGTTGGCATGCTGGCAGCGAGCATGGCCGTGTCGTTTGGCCTGCTGGCTTTGATCTGGCTCTATGCCGATAAGTTGGCCCGACTCGCACTCGCGCGCCCACAGGAACCGATATTCGAAAGCGACCTTGAACCGCGCGTATGGTTTGGGCTGGCGGTGTCCGTCATTGGTGCCTGGTTCTTGTTCTTTGCCCTGAAGGACGGCGTTTATTTGTTGATGCGATGGATGCTGCTGTCGCGGGCGAACGCCGACGTTCTGGAGGCTGTTCAGCAGCAGCCAGACTTTGTAGCCGAGATGGTTTCAGCGGTGTTCGAGGTTGCATTGGCGATCCTGTTCCTGCTGCGTGGGCAGGGAATTGCCCGCTGGGTCCAGCGCATGCGCTATGGGAACGCCGAAGGCGGCTCGCAGATATAAGCCTTGGCGCCATTACGCAAGTGCTACACCCTGGAACCCGTTTGTAGTCACGTTCACGCAGAAGCGCCATGTACAACGGGCTATAATTGGTATCTTCCCCGTCGCCCCGTAGGAAACCCATGAGCATTGAACAGCTTGCCGAAACCGCCCAGGCCATGGTGGCCGCCGGCAAGGGCATCATCGCCATCGACGAATCCACCACGACCATCGCCAAGCGGTTCGCGGGCGTGGGTATCGAGAACAACGAAGAAAATCGCCGCGCCTATCGTGAGCTGCTGCTCACGACCCCCAAGCTCAGCGACTACATTTCCGGCGCCATCCTGTACGACGAAACCATCCGCCAGTCCACCAAGGATGGCGTGCCCTTCGCCAAATACATGGCCGCCAACGGCATCATTCCGGGCATCAAGGTCGACAAGGGTACCCATCCCCTGGCCGGCTGCCCGGGTGAAGTGGTTACCGAAGGCCTGGACGGTCTGCGCGATCGCCTGAAGGAGTACTACAGCCTGGGCGCGCGTTTCGCCAAATGGCGTGCTGTCATCACCATTGGCGAAGACATCCCCTCTGGCACCTGCATCGAAGCCAATGCCCACGCGCTGGCGCGCTATGCCGCGCTGTGCCAGGAGCAAGGCCTGGTGCCGATGGTGGAGCCGGAAGTCCTGATGGATGGCGATCACGACATCCAGACCTGCTACGAAGTCACCGAAGCCACGCTGCGTTCGCTGTTCGGTGCGTTGTACGAGCAGAACGTGCTGCTGGAAGGCACCATCCTGAAGGCTTCGATGGTCGTTCCGGGCAAGGACTGCGAAGAGCAGGCCAGCGTGGAAGAGGTCGCCGAATCCACCGTGATGTGCCTGAAGAGCACCGTGCCGGCGATCCTGCCGGGCATCGTGTTCCTGTCCGGCGGGCAGAACGACGAAGACGCCACCGCGCACCTCAACGCTATGAACCAGCTGGGCAATCTGCCGTGGCCGCTGTCGTTCTCCTATGGTCGCGCCATGCAGTCCGCCGCACTGGCGCTGTGGTCGAAAGACCTGGCCGGCAATTTCGCCAAGGCCCAGACCATCGTGCACGCCCGCGCCAAGGACAACGGCTTGGCAGCGCTGGGTAAGTGGGAAGGCTGATTCGAGCTTAGAAATTCAGCGTTAAGAAGAAACGCCGGCCAGTGCCGGCGTTTTTTTTGCGTCTTGATCGGCAGATAGCTCCGGTCGCCCGCGTCATGCAGGAGCGCCGTTCCGGCGCGAGCTTCTAAGCAAATCCCCCCTCAAATGCTTTTCAACCGCCGAATGGCGGGTCATCCCCCTTTGCAAAAGGGGGAGGCGAGACGTTATCGCGCTCCTTGTTCCCTGTCCCCCGTGTCCGTGCTCTGAGGCTATCGGTATCGGCTCCAAATGAACGGGCAGCAACACCGGCAGCCGAAATTCACGCGCAGCGTACAAATAACTGCCTAAGCAGCTATATCCTACGCACCCATGAGCCAAGTACATGAGTCCACCTCGACCATCGGCTATTTGATCGCCGATCTCAGCCGCCTCTACGGCCGGGTTTTCGACCGCCGCGCAGCACATCTGGGTCTGACCCGGGTGCAATGGCGTGCGCTGAAACGTATCCACCAAGCTGAAGGCATCACCCAAGCGGCGCTGGCCGACCTGATGGATATGGAACCCATCGCCGTGGGTCGGGTTATCGACAGACTGCAGAAAGCCGGCTTCGTCGAACGCCGCAGCGATCCCGACGACCGCCGGGTATGGCGCCTTCACCTGTCATCGCAATCCACCCAGATCATGGACGCGATCGAACAGGTGTCGGTCGGTGTGCGCCAGGACAGCGTGGCGGGTGTCGATCCCGGCGAATTGCAGACCGCACTCAAGGTGCTTTCCCAGATCCGCGAAACCCTCTCCCAGCTCGACCGCGCCAGCCGCGGCGAGTCTTCCCTCCGCAAGGGCTGAACCATGACCACCAAGATCAACGAAACCGCCGAAGCGGCGGCTACCGCTCCTGCTCCCAAGCGTCGCCGTGTGCCTCTTTGGCTGTGGTTTGCCGGGCCGTTGGCCGTTGCGGGATTTTTCGGCTGGGAATGGATCCAATCCAGCCGCGAAGTCGATACCGACAATGCCTACATCAAAGCCGATCGCATCCTGATCGCGCCCCAAGTCGGCGGGCGTGTCGTGGAAGTGGCGGTCAACCAGAACCAACCGGTCAAGAAGGGCGATCTGCTGTTCAAGATCGATATCGATCCGCTGGAAATCGCCGTGGCCCAGAACGAAGCGCTGGTAGCGCGCATGGCCAATACGGCCAACGCGAGCCGCGCGAAAGTGACGGGCACCGGTAGTTCCATCGCTGCCGCCAAGGAAACCTTGGTCTGGGCACAACGCGACCTTGTGCGCATGGAAAGCCTGGCGTCGCAGCAATTGGTGGCCCGCAAGATGCTGGACGACGCGCGCCATGCCGTCGCCGAAGCGCGCACCGATCTTTCCGAGGCCATCGCCACGCGGTCCGAGGCCACTGCAACCTTGAGCGGCAACATCCGTACGCCCACGCAGGATCTGCCGGAATATCGCGCCGCACTGGCCATGCTGGCCAAGGCGAAGCTGGACCTGGCGCACGCGGAAGTGCGCGCACCGGTGGACGGCATTGTTGGGTTGCACGACTTGCAGGTCGGCGAATACATCAATGTGGGCCAGACTGCGATGCCGCTGGTGGCCACCTCGCCTATCTGGGTTGAAGCCAACTTCAAGGAAACCGAACTGACCAAGATGCACATCGGTCAGCCGGCAACGATTGAAGTCGACACTTATCCCGGTGTGAAGTGGAAGGCGCACGTGGCCTCCATCGCGCCCGCATCCGGCGCCGAGTTCAGTGTGCTGCCGCCGCAGAACGCCACCGGCAACTGGGTAAAGATCGTGCAGCGTATTCCAGTGCGGGTGGAGATCGACAGCGCCCATCGCGCGGACGCACCGCAGTTGCGTGCAGGCATGAGCGCGGAAGTGAGCGTCGATCTGCGTGATGGTGGTGGTGCCAGCTCGACGCACGCAACCGCATCGCGATGAAGCGTATTCCCATGTACTCGAGATAACAGCCGTCCCGCATTTCAGACAAACAAAACAAAGGCGAGGCAGGGGCCTGGCTCTCCGCAGTTGATCGCAGCCTTCTGATTCGTCCTTCCGTCATCCGCCTCGCGGAGCGGCTTCTCTGAGAGAGAAGGAAAAATCCAACCCATGAACGAATTGCATAAGAAAAGCGACGCCGCCGACGCCAAGCGTCCCTTGCTGGTGGCTTCCGTGATGTTGGCCACGCTGATGCAGGCGCTGGACACCACCATCGCCAATGTGGCGTTGCCGGACATGCAGGGCTCACTGTCAGCCACTCAGGACCAAGTGTCGTGGGTGCTCACTAGCTACATCGTGGCCGCAGCCATCCTGACGCCCGTCACCGGATGGTTGGCGGGCCGGCTGGGGCGCCGCCGTTTGTTGATCATCGCGGTCGGCGGTTTCACCGTGGCGTCGTTGTTGTGCGGCATCGCTACGGGCATTGGCGAAATGGTGATGTTCCGCATTCTGCAAGGCGTGTTCGGTGCATCGCTGGTGCCAATTTCGCAATCGCTGCTGCTGGATGCTTTTCCCAAAGAGAAGCACGGCGCTGCGATGGCGATGTGGGGCATGGGCATCATGGTCGGTCCCATTCTCGGACCACCGCTGGGCGGCTTTCTGACCCAGAACTACAGCTGGCATTGGGTATTTCTGATCAATCTGCCCATCGGCATCCTGGCGTTGATCGGCATCATGGCCAGCGTCAAGAAGGACGAACTGCACCAGCGTTCGCTGGATGGCGTAGGGCTGGGATTATTGGCGCTGGGCATTGGCGCGCTGCAATTGTTTCTGGATCGCGGGCAGGGCGAAGACTGGTTTGGCAGCCTGGAAATCCAGGTCGAAGCCGCGCTCGCTTTCCTCGCGTTGTACCTATATGGACTGTGGTGGTGGCGCCGGCGCGAGCATGCCTTGCTTGACCTGGGGTTGCTGAAAAATGGCAACTTCGCGGTCGGCTGCGCGCTGATCTTCGTGGTGGGTATCGTGCTGTTCGCCACGCTGGCGCTGTTACCGCCGTACCTCAACACGTTGATGAACTATCCGGTGCTGACGATTGGCTTGGTACTGGCGCCGCGCGGTGTGGGAACGATGTTCAGCATGATGGTGGTGGGTCGGATGATGGGCCGGGTAGATGCGCGTTGGCCCATCCTTACCGGCATGGCCATGATGGTGTACTCGCTGCACGGCATGACCCAGTTCGGCCCGACCGCATCGATGGAAGCTATCGTCTGGCTGGGTGTGATCCAGGGCATGGGATTGGGGCTGGTGTTCGTGCCAATCTCGGCCGTGGCCTATGCGACGCTGGAGCCACATCAACGCACCGAAGCCGCGGGACTTTTCAGCCTGGTGCGCAATATCGGTTCGTCGGTGGGAATCTCCGTGGTGATGACGCTGTTGTCCCGCGCGTCGCAGATCAATCATGCGGAAATCGGTGCGCGCATTCCGGCGTTCGGTGCGGAAACCACATTGTTGCCCTCGCTATGGGATCCGAACACCACCGCCGGCGCCGCGCTGTTGAACAATGAGGTCCTGCGCCAGGCTGCAGCGATCGGCTATCTCAATGATTTCAAACTGATGATGCTGCTGACGTTGTTGTCGATGCCCTTGGTTTTGTTGATGCAGAGCGGGAAATCTCCCGCCGGTAAGGCAAGCGCCGATGCCGCTGCGGTGCATTGATCGTTGAGAGCCGTTGCTCTGGGAAACCGTTGCTACGCCGATTGTCAATCTGCCTTGGCGACAATGCCGACATTGCCATCCTGTGTGAGCGACGTGAGTCGCGACCGGAAACATCAACGTCGCGACTCACGTCGCTCCCACAAGAGATGCATCCATGTTTTCTTTGTTGAATCTTGTTCAAATCTGACTCGGTTGAGCGTATCCGAAGCCCGTACTCTAAGGGCAGCGCAGCAAGCTACGCTCTACGAGGGCAGCGCAGCAAGCTACGCTCTACGCGGGCGGCGAGGCAACGGAGCGCTCTCCGCTCTACAATGCGACCATGAATATCGCCGGCATCCACCACGTCGCCATCATCGCTTCGGACTATGCGCGTTCCAAGCACTTCTACACCGAGATACTGGGCCTTGCGGTCATCGCGGAGGTTTACCGGCAAGAACGTGATTCCTGGAAGCTCGATCTGCGCGTCGGCGACGGAGTGCAGATAGAACTTTTCTCGTTTCCGTCACCGCCGCCACGGGTGTCGCGCCCTGAAGCGTGCGGGCTGCGTCATGTTGCATTTCGTGTGAACGATCTTGATGCTGCGGTGGCGCATCTGAATGATCGCGGCGTACCGGTCGAACCCATACGAGTGGACGAATACACCGGCAAGCGCTTTACGTTCTTCGCCGATCCGGACGACCTGCCGCTGGAGTTGTACGCCGACTAACCCTCGGGCTATGGTGAGGCCGGACAACCATCGGTCATCCAGCATGTCACCCAGTCAAATCCGATTCCCGCCCGAGGCGATCGCTGCGTTGGAGCAAGGCAATGCCATCGTCGCGATCAAGCTGGTGCGTTCCGCCAATGACATGGATCTGCGCACTGCCAAACAAACGGTAGAAGCCTATCTGTTGGGAGAGCGGAGCTTCTCGACCGAGGCGTTCGAAACACCAAAGGAAGTCCACGTGGATACAGGCGAGCTACCTTCAGAAGCGCTCGCCGCGCTTGCCAAGGGCAAGCGGATAGAAGCGGTCAAGATAGTCCGGGAGCATTACGGTCTGCATCTGAAGGAAGCCAAGGACAAGGTAGATGCTTATTTAGCCAAGCATCCTTCACACGACAGGCAGGCAATCAAGACATCGACGGTGCAGCGCGACAAGATGCTGCCGCAAGGCTGGTGGATATTCTTGGGTCTCGCACTGCTGGCGGCTTTTTATTTCTTGCGGTAGAACGCATGCCACTTCTCGTAGATCCGAGCTGCGCCTCGCGGTAGCACCGAGCCGGTGGCAATGAGGCCGTCGCAACGGCGAGCGGTAGCGAATCGCCGCTTGAGGTGCTCGCGACCGGAACATCAACGTCGCGACTGACCGGTGCCGGCATGCCGGCACCACTCCCACAAGTTGGGTCCGTTGCTTTTCGTAGAGCCGAGCTTGCTCGGCTTGATGTGTCCGAAGCTTGTTGTGGTAGAGCAGCGGAGCAAGCTCCGCTCTACGAAAAGCGCGTAGCGGCTATTCGCTACCGCCGGCCGTTGCGACGGCCTCATTGTCACTGACCCGGTGCTATCGCGAGGCGCAGCTCCGCTCTACGTCACCCCAGCGACGCCAACCACTCGTCATCCGAGCCTTCGTTGACGCCTTCGAACAGCGGTGTGGAGAAATAGCGCTCGCCGGTGTCGGGTAATACGGCCAGGATTACCGAACCTTCGGTGGCCTGCTCAGCGACCTGCAACGCCGCGGCGACGGTGGCGCCCGCAGAGATGCCGACAAAAATGCCTTCCTCGGCCGCCAACCGGCGCGAGATCGCGATGGCGTCGACGTCGGTGATCGACAAAATCTGGTCGGCCACGTCGCGGTTCAATACTTCCGGTATGAAGTCCGGCGTCCAGCCCTGGATCTTGTGCGGCTGCCATTCCTTGCCCTGCAGCAGCGAAGCGCCGGCGGGTTCGGAGGCGGTGATCTTCACTTCCGGCCGTGCCACGCGCAGCACTTCGCCCACGCCGGTCAACGTACCGCCGGTGCCCCAGCCGGTGACGAAATGATCCAACCGTTGCCCCGCGAAATCCCGCAGGATTTCTGCGGCCGTGGTCTGCCGGTGATAGGCCGGGTTGGCGGGATTGGCGAACTGCCGCGCCAGGAACCAGCCATGCTTCTTCGCCAGTTCTTCCGCGCGACGCACCATGCCGCTGCCGCGCTCGGCGGCGGGCGTCAGGATCACCTTCGCCCCGTAGGCACGCATCAGCTTGCGGCGCTCGATGGAGAAGGTTTCCACCATGGTCGCCACGAACTTGTAGCCGCGCGCTGCGGCCACCATCGCCAATGCGACACCAGTATTGCCGGAGGTCGCTTCGATAATCGTGTCGCCCGGCTTCAGCAGGCCCTTGGCTTCCGCGTCCAACACGATGGCCAGCGCCAATCGATCCTTGACCGAGCCGCCCGGGTTGAACGATTCCGCTTTGGCGTACAGCGTGACGTGTTGCGGCGCCACACGGTTAAGCCGGATCACCGGAGTATGGCCGATGGTGTCGAGGATGCTGTTGTAAATAGCCATGGAGTTCTCCGGGATCGAATGAGGTCAGGCCGCCCGCGGCAGTGTAGGCGCGGAAAGGTTGTCGGAATATGGCAAGGGCGCTCGCAGAGGAGGGCCGCCAAACCAGTGTAGTGTTTCGGCCAGCGCGGCCACTTCGCCCAAGATTAGCAGGGCGGGCGAACGGACCCCGTGGTGGCGAGCGGTATGCGGCAGATCATCGAGTTGGCCAATCACCACGCGCTGTTCCTCACGGGACCCATTCTCGACTAACGCAAATGGGGTGGAAGCCGGACACCCTTCGTCGGTCAGGCGCGCGCGCAATGTGTCGAGTTCGCCAACACCCATATAGAACGCCAGCGTCTGCCGCTCCCGCGCCAATGCCGGCCAATCCAGCGTATCCAGCGAGGCTTTGCAATGTGCGGTAATCAGGCGCACTGATTGCGCATGGTCGCGATGGGTCAACGGAATGCCGGCGTAGGCGGCGCATGCCACAGCGGCGGTAATGCCGGGCACCACCTGATAGGGGATGCCATGTGCTTGCAGGAACTGAAGCTCTTCGCCACCGCGCCCAAACACAAACGGGTCGCCGCCCTTCAACCGCACCACGCGTTGACCGGCGCGGGCGTGTTCCAGCATCAACGCGTGGATTTCTTCCTGCCGGATGCTATGGCCCTGGGCCGATTTGCCGACTTCGATGCGAACAGCGCCGGGCCGCGCCAGTCGCAAGATCCCTTCGCTGACCAGGCGGTCGTGGAGGATCACGTCGGCCTGGTTCAACGCACGCAGCGCATTCAAAGTAAGCAGGCCCGGGTCGCCGGGGCCGGCGCCGACCAGCACGACGGAACCCGGCACCTGTGCGGCTTGTGCCGCCGACTCCCGGGAACTGGATAGCTCGACGTCTTCTGCCACGCTCACCAACAGGCGCCGGGTTTCGGCGGAAGCAATCAGAGCCTGGCTGATAGTCACGTCATCGGTGGCCGCGATCGCCAGCCAGACGCCTTCCAGCCAGTCCTCCTGAAACTCGCCGGTCAACCACCTGATGCGTCCCGCCTGCACCCAGGCACTTAGTTGCGCGGTAAGTACCGGCGCGCCGACGCGGGGCAGGGCGCCGGATTGGAGCAGGGCTTCGGTCTTGCGTTCAGCCGCCGCGCCGCCGCCCACCACCAGTACGGGGCGGTGGCGCAGGTCGGCGAACAAGGGAAACAGCGGAGCGCTCACGCAGGTAATCATCGGATCGGGTTGCTGACCGTAACGCTGGCTGAGAACCGCCGGAAATAACTTGGCCCGAATAGCATATGTCTTGCGGTTATAAGCACAGGCGGCTACGGTCCAGGTAAATCCACTAGTCTTTGAACAACCCCCTGGCTGTCCCTGTCCGCGCCCGGACGCAGCCATCGAGACCTAGGGCCTGTTAACACTTATGGAGTATGCCGCGTTGTTTCCCAATGGCCGCCAGGTGGTGTTGCGCAGCGCTGCGCCTCGCTGTCTTGCCAGAGCCTGCCCCTGCGAAGGCAGGGGTCAAGCTGCGCGGCGCCGCATGGTGGCCATTGGGAAGCAACCCGAAGGGCCGGGCCTGTGGACGCGCGTGGCCGCGTCATCACTTGGTTGCGTATCGACATACGCGCCCTCGTTCTTCCTTGCCTCGCACGCCCACAGGCTCGGCGCGGCATGCTCCATAAGTGTTAACAGGCCCTACTAATGACGCTGACGCAACTCCGTTACCTGGTCGCCATTGCCGATGCCGATCTGAACATCACACTGGCGGCCGCGCGCGTGCACGCCACCCAGCCGGGGTTGTCCAAGCAGCTGAAGCAGTTGGAAGACGAGCTGGGCTTCCTGCTATTCGTCCGTAAGGGCCGCAGCCTGGAATCCATCACCCCCGCCGGTGGCGAAGTGATCGAACGCGCCCGCGCGGTGCTGGCCGAAGCCTCCAACATCCGCACCTACGCCGCCAACCAGCGCCACGAAAGTCAGGGCCAGTTGATCCTGGCCACCACCCACACGCAGGCTCGCTTCGTGCTGCCGCCGGCCATCGCCCAGATCAAACGCGCTTACCCGCAGGTCAGCGTGCACCTGCAACACGCGGCGGAAAGCGCGGCGCTGGACCTGCTGAGCGAGGGCGACGCCGATATTGCCGTTATCAGCACGGCCGGCGAGCAGCCACAAGCCGGCATCGCCGTACCGCTGTACCGTTGGCGCCGGCTGGTGCTAGTGCCCAAAGGGCATGCCTTGGATCGGCCTGGGCCGGCGCCCGGCATGGCCGAACTGGCACAGCAGCCGCTGATCAGCTACGAATCTTCGACCCGCCCGGAGTCGTCGTTGCAGCGTTCCTTCGCCAGCGTGGGGCTGGAACCGACCATCGCGCTGACCGCATTGGATGCGGACCTGATCAAGACCTACGTGCGTACCGGCCTGGGCGTAGGCCTGCTGGCGGAGATGGCTGTCAACGCCAGCGATACCGACCTGCGCGCCTGGCCGGCGCCCAAGGAAGTAAAGGAATGCATTGCTTGGGCGGTACTGCCACGCGAGCGGGTGCTGCGGGACTACGCCTTGGAACTAGTGCATGTGCTGGCCCCTCAGGTGGACCGGCGCGACCTGCGCAGGGTGCTGGACGGCAACCAGGAGCCAGACTGGCCCGAACCGCCCACCTGGGAATCGCTGAGCCAAAGCATCACCAATTGACGCTGAGCCGCAGTTCGTACACGCTCGCCACAGGCAGGCTCGCCGCAGGACCGCGTCGGGGAAGAGCGCATGAGGCCGATTTCGAAGATGGTATTGCGTATGTACGCGCCGCCGGTGGTTATCGTCACCGGTGGATTCGCCGTGGCCGAAACAGTGGCACGCACGCAAAGCGCGATTGCCACGCTTACTGCGGGTCGCATCGCTTCTTTGTCTTTTTTGCTCGCCATCCTGCTGGGCACTACCTGGGCGCTGTACGCGACTTGGCGCTTATACCGTTGGGCCCGCGGCCGCGAACTACGCTGCGCCTGCGGCGGCCTGATGTCCCGCGTGCGTACCGACCGGCAGGGCGAGGCTTATCGCAAGTGTCTGGCTTGCGGATGTAAGTCGGAGCATATGGCGCATTGAGTGGGCCACTATTGCCGCCATCGCCAGAACAGCGTTCCTCGACCAGGCATACGCGCCGCATGACTGTCCAATATCGTTATCGACAGCTCCGCAAAGGGGACAAGTTAATGGGTGGACAACCTACGACTAGCCGGAAAAAATCTGCAGAGTTATCGACAAGAAGCCGTGACGAATAAAGCTCGGCCGGGTGACAGCTTCGGCATTCAAAGTTGGGCGATTCAAGGACTACACACTACAACGAGGAGGAATATCCATGTCGCGTAACTTTATTCTGGTCTTGATGCTTTGCTTGGCATCGTTCGGTGCTTGGCGGCACTTCAAGGGGGATGCTCAGCAAGTCTCCTCCCAAGCATCGACGGAAGCGTCGTCTCTTGGCTCGTCGTCCGAGGGTACCGTAGTCGTATATGGACGCGACAATTGCAGCTACACCCGGAAGACCCTTGCAGCGTTGCAGGCCAACGGCGTGCCGGTTACGTACGTAAACATCGACTACACCAGTGCTTACAATGCTTTCCACGATAAGTTCGACGGCACGGGTTTGGCCGGCGAGCGGGGTTATGCGCTGCCGGTGGTCGAACTGGCGGGGCGTGCAAGCATGCGGCCCGACCCAGAGGCTGTGGCGCGCGAGTTCATAAGAACGCAATGAGTTTCCCGCACAACGTCATTGGCGGAATCCGCTCGACGAACGGGCCTCCGGGTCCATTGCCATAGGAACTCATTGCCGCATGCCTTCCCAGGATATCCCCACGCTTTACGACTGGCTCGGCGGCATGGATGCGTTGAACCGGCTGACCGAGCGCTTCTATGAGCGGGTCAGGGAAGATTCCGTACTCGCGCCGGTATTCGCGCATATGGACGGTGAACACCCAAGCCATGTCGCTGCGTTTCTCGCAGAAGTGCTTGGTGGGCCCGCTGAATATCCGCGCAGCACGGCGGCCACCCGCATATGATCCGGCAACATCTCAATCGCCATCTCACTCAGGAACAGCGGCGGCGTTGGGTCAGTTTGCTGTTGGCGACGGCGGATGAATTGCGGTTGCCGGATGATCCTGAATTCCGTTCCGCGCTGGTGGGTTATCTGGAGTGGGGCTCGCGCTTGGCGGTCATCAATTCGCAGCCCGGCGCGGCAGTTGATCCACATGCGCCCATGCCGCGCTGGGGTTGGGGAGAGGTCAAAGGTCCGCATACCGGCTGAGGTCGGCAACAATCCGTTCTCGGTATCGATTCGTTGCCGGCTGCGATTCGCCGGCCCTTCAGATTTTTCGACGAGGTTTGCCATGAAACTCCGGTTTTTATTGCTGTCTGCCATGTTGTGCCTGCCCATGGCTTGCCTGGCAGAAGAGGCTGCCGGTCCGGCCACCGCTACCACCCCCGATGAACTGAAAACTTCGATCCGTGACCGCAGCCAGGCGGTGTTCGACGCGGTGTTCGAAACGTGCGACCTGACCGCGCTTCGCGCTCTGATCGCCGACGACATGGAGTTCTATCACGACAAAGGCGGCGTGGTGGCTCGCTCAGGAGGCGAGTTTATCGATGTGGTCGACAAGCGTTGCGCCGACCGGAAGAAACCTGGCTATCGGTCGCGGCGCGAGCTGGTAGAAACTTCGTTGGAGGTCTATTCCATTCCCGGGTACGGTGCGATGGAAGTGGGAACGCATCGCTTTTACGAGCGGCGGGACGATGGTCCCGAATCGTTGACCGGCATCGCCAAGTTCGCCCACGTCTGGCAGCAGGTGAATGGCGAATGGAAGCTGTCGCGGGTGATGAGTTATGCGCATGGTCCGGCGCCTTGATCTAGCGCCGCGGGAGGTCGTGGCTTCCAGCTTTAAACTATGGACGCATTCAAAACTTCAGAAGACCAACCATGCTCAAGCAAGTAGGTGGAGTACCCATACGAGCCAAGCACCGTGCAACGTGTCACTGCGGGTCGGTGGAGTTGGAGCTTGATCTTCCCGACGGCATCGTGAATCCAAGGCGATGCGATTGCTCCATTTGCAGGCGCAAGGGTGCTGTCGTTGCTTCGGTGTCGCTGAGCGGCATACGCATCGTCAAAGGTGCGGAGCACCTGAAGCTCTATCAGTTCAACACCTGCACGGCAAAGCACTATTTTTGCTCCCATTGCGGCATCTACACCCACCATCAGCGCCGATCCAATCCTGAGCAGTATGGATTCAATGTCGGCTGCCTGGAGGGCGTCAATCCATTCGACATTGCGGATGTGCCCACCAACGACGGCGTAAATCATCCCGCGGATCGGTAGATGTGAATGCTAGGGTGACGGGGAAATGAGGGTCGAGCGATTCGCGACCGGACCACAAGCAAGAGCTGGGTACAGATCATGCAAATCACGCGTCGAGACTTCATGGCAACGACGGCGGCGACCGCGATGGTTACTGCCATTCCGGGTTGGATTTCTGAGAGAGGAAAAGACATGTACGGTCTGATTGGAAAGATGAAGGCGGCGCCGGGACAGCGCGCTGCGCTGATCGCGATATTGCTGGAAGACGTGGGCGAGATGCCTGGCTGCCATAGCTACGTCGTGGCGGAGGACCCGAAGGACGACGATGCCATCTGGATAACCGAAGTATGGGATAGCCAGGAAAGCCATCGCGCTTCGTTGTCGCTGCCATCAGTGCAGCAGGCTATTTCCCGCGCGAAGCCGATCATCGCGGGTTTCGAAGAGAGTTTCGAAACGCGGCCGGTGGGCGGGCATGGGCTGCTTCTGGGTAGCTAGCAACTAATCATGCTCAAAGAGCTGGCGGGATACAGATGCGCTCCATGCATTTGCGGGCACCGTCGCGGATCAGTGAAGCTGGACTCGGCAGGCGTGTTTTTTTTCTCTCTTCGGGCACGTGCACTCGCCACATCCATGTGGCTCGCCCTTCGGGCGGCTTCGCCGTGCAAATCGGCGGTCCTGCCGATTTGTCTCTCGAGGGGAGAAGGGAATTTCGCCTACTTCCTTAGGCAACCGCCAAGATCAAGCCCCACATCCCGACGTCGACGCAGAAATTTCCCGCCGATCGACACATAAGCGAAAGCCGGATGGCAATCCGTGAACCTCGCGGCGCTCGCCCGGCGCCAATGCGAACTGATCCAGTGTCTGGCGTGTGCAGTTCGAGTTTTCACCCGGCGCGGCTACTGGGCAGCTTTCCGCATAGATCAGGTAGTGGCAGCGGCCGCTATCACTTTCGAAACATTGGAACGTAGCCACGTCATCCACCTGCGTGGCCTTGCTGAAGATGGCGCCGGCATCGCCGCCGCTGGTGCGAGTGATGTGGGTGACGCTGGGTTTTTCGTTGCATCCCGCCAAAGTCATCAGGCAGGACATCAGGGACGTGATGATACGCATGGCGATTCCTTGAGCTGACGAGAGCGGCGCAGGCGCCGCGGTTTACATGTTGCGAAACAGGGTCATGAATGGCTGGCTGACCGTCAGTGTTTCTGGCCGGGTCTTCAACTTCACCTTGCCCTTGCCGGTGTCATCGCGAGTGACCGAGGCGATGGCCTTCAGATTGACGATGGTGGAACGGTGGATCTGCTTGAACGTGTTGGGATCCAATGCATCCAGCAGCTCGCGGATCGGCGTGCGCAGCAGCGCTTCGCCGTCCGCGGTCATTACGGTGGTGTACTTGTTGTCGGCCTGGAAATAGGCCACGTCGTCCACCATGATCAGCCGCGTTTCCTTGCCGGTGCTGGCGGTGATCCACACCAGTGGTGGCTTAGAAGAATTGGGCAAGCGTGCCGACAAATGACGCAGCAGCGCGTCCAGGGTGGCGGCATCAGGATGACCGGCCGCGGCGCGCGTCTGCACACGTTGCACCGTCGCCAGCAGGCGGTCACGGGCGATGGGCTTGAGCAGGTAATCCACCGCGCCTTGTTCGAAGGCATCGATGGCGTACTGATCGTATGCGGTGACGAAGACCACCTGCGTCCGCGGACTGGCTTCACTCATCGCCCGTGCCACTTCGATTCCGGTCAGGCCGGGCATGCGGATATCCAGGAACGCAACATCGGGCTGATGCTCGGCAATGGCTTCCAGCGCGGATGCGCCGTCTTCGCATTCGGCCACGATATCCAGGTGCGGCCAGACTTCGCGCAGTAGTGAGGCCAGCGCAGTGCGCAGCAGTTCCTCGTCCTCGGCGATGACGCACTTAAGCGACATGGCGCGCTCCTTCGGCCGGCTTCGGAAGGGTCAGCGTGGCCGCTACGCCGTTCGGAAAATTGGAGACGATGGCGAACGAAGCAGCGGGGCCATAGGTCAGGCGCAGACGCTCTCGCAGGTTCTTCAAGCCAATGCCGGTACCGCTGCTCTGGGTGTTGAAGCCTTGGCCGTCATCGGCCACGGTCAGGGTGGCGTGGTCGTCATGCTGGCGCGCCAATATCCAGACGGTGCCGCCGCCTGGCTTGGGCTCCAGGCCATGTTTGATCGCGTTCTCCACCAGGGTCTGCAGCATCATCGAAGGTAGCGGCAGCGCCTTCAGCGAATCCGGCACCTCGATATGCAGGTTCAACCGCGCGCCCATGCGGATCTTCAGGATTTCCAGGTATGCCTGGGTGAGTTGCAGCTCATCGCCCAACGTGGAAAGCGAGTCTTCGGTGCGCGGCAGCGAACTACGCAGGTACTGGATGAGGTGGCCTAGCATCTGGTCGGCGCGCGCGGGATCGGTGCGGGTCAGCACCTGGGCGCTGGCCAAGGTGTTGTAGAGGAAGTGCGGCTCCACCTGCGCATGCAACAGGTTCAGGCGCGCCACGGTGAGTTCTTTTTCGGTAGCGGTCTGCTCGGCGGCGGCTTGCTCGCCGCGGCGGTGCTCGGCCACGCGGTGGGTAAGGGCGCGGGTCAACGCCTCGGCGTTTTCCAGATTGCTGCCGTCGTCCAGGGTGAACAGGTCGGTCCAGGCATCGGCATCGGGACCGCAGATCAGCAGGACGCTGCTGATGCCGTTGCGCGGGGTGACCGTCGCCAGCACTTGGTTGCGGGTAATCGCAAAACGGGCGAACACGTTGAAGCGCGAGGGCGGTTTGCCGCCGTAGATATCGACCCGCTTGACCTTGGCGCTGACTTGCAGGCTGTCGCGCGCACTTTCGATTTCCTCGCTGCGCGGCAACTCGCGAATGGCTGCGTCCAGCAGATCGAAAGCCACGCCGGCATCGAACGGTACTTCGATCTGGCGGCGCTGGCGGCTGGACAAGGTGCCGTGGTCCAAGCGACCCGCCACCAGCCAGACCCGGCGCAGATGGGAGATGGTGCTGATCAACACCGACACCATGACCAGCATGGCCAGCAGGCCGAAGAACCACCCGGGTGATTCGTCCATGCCGCTGAAGACGCCGCTCCACAAGAAAGCGGCCACGATAATGGCGGCGACCCAGGCGGCGATGATGCGAGCGACAAGAAAGAGACTGGCGAACACGGGAGGTACCGGCATTGCTGGATTGCCGGGGAGCATAGCGGGCCGCGCGGGCGCTGTGTCTGGTGAAGCGACGAGGTGGGAAATTTGGCGACGAAACGCCGGGTTTTGGGAGTGAACCTTGATGGTTTGGAGCGTTCACAGCGGCGGTCGTTTTCGGTGACTAGGGGCAAGGGCGAACGACGAAGAGCGGAGAGCTCGCGGCGGGACGCCGCTCCTACCCAGCAAACGCCCTCCTACGATGTGTGTCGGAACCTTGTAGGAGCGGCGTCCCGCCGCGAGCTCTTGATCAGCATCCAGAGCCGCCAGGAACGCCGCGGGGTCGGACACAACGAACCATATAAATGAGAAGGCCTCTCGACGAGAGGCCTTCTCCGGAGTCTAGAAGAAACAGTCGTTGACCAAGCCATCCAGGATCGTGAGCCTGGAACCAGGCAGGGGTGCATGCAAAGGTGTACTACCCGCCAACGCGGTTATCAGTTTAGCGATGCCGATATTCTGATCCAGCGGCGTGCGGCAGCGCCACGAACCCTTCTCCACGACGATGCTGCCGCTGATCGGGTCGACCTCTTCGTTGCTGGCGGCGAACGTCCAGGCACACATGCCAATGTGGCCGGTCGTCTGATCCACCGAGCAGTTGTAGCGTAGCGCTTCGATGTTGCTGAAATAGCCGCCACAGAAACTGTCGGCGCAGATGTTATCGAAATTGCTTTTGAGTCTTCGCGTCATGCTGTACCACGCATCGAGCTGAGCGCCTGACATATAGGTTGTCGCGTTGATATAGGTTCCGGTGGTGGGCGGTGATGGCGAAGCAAGTGCATTTGCGGACAGCGAGAACAGCAGGGTGAAGCCGAGCAAAAGGCCGGCGTGTTTTGTCTTGGTCATAGTATCTTCCTTGAGTGTGATGGTTGCGCGGCGGTGCCGCGTTCAAAAGTAGCCGCCTTCAAGCGCGACGAAGGGCGAAGGGCGAGAAGCGGAGAGCGGAGAGCTCGCGGCGGGGCGCCGCTCCTACCAAGCGGACGCGCTAGTTCTGAACCATGTAGGAGCGGCGTCCCGCCGCGAACTCTTGATCCACACCTAGCGGCTGCCAGGAGTGCCGCATATCGAAGGTAAACGGAACCGGAGCATGAAGGCCTCTCGATGAGAGGCCTTCATGCGGGTTAGAAGAAACAGTCGTCGATCAAACCGTCCATGATCGTGCGATAGGAGCCAGGCAGCGGTGCATACAACGGATTGTTGCCCGCCAGCGCGGTAACCAGTTTGTCGATGCCGATATTCTGTTCAAGCGGTGTGCGGCAGCGCCAGGATCCTTTCTGCACAATGATGTTGCCGCTGACCGGATCAACCTCTTCGTTGCTGGCGGCGAACGTCCAGGCGCACATGCCGATATGGCCGGTGGCCTGATTCACCGAGCAGTTGTAGCGCAGTGCTTCGATATTGCTGTACTCGCCTCCGCAGAATGAATCGCCACAAACGTTGTCGAAGTTGTTCTTCAGTCTCCGCGTCATGCTGTACCACGCATCGAGCTGGGTGTCCGACAGGTAGGTTGTCGCGTCGACGTAGGCTCCTGTCGTCGACGGCGACGGAGCGGCATGTACATTCGCGGATATCCAGAATAGTAGTGTGAGGCTGGCAGCGAGCAAAAAGCGGACGTGTCCTGTCTGGGTCATGGCGTTCTTCATTGAGTGGGATGATGGTGCGGCGGCGCCGCGTCCAAAAGATCGCCGCTTTGGGCGCTTGATCCCATCAGAGAAAGACTGATATTTGTGTCGGCTGCCATGCCTGACGTTTGTCGGAGTTTTCCGATGAAGCTATTCGGCTATCACGCGATGGATCCAACCACTCAGTAGTAGCCCGTCAAATTCAGAAACCAACCGCGGTTGTCGTAGCTGAAATCCGTGAGATCATCGCTGAAGTCGGTGAAGTTGTAGCCGGCACCCAGTTTGAAGTTCTCGCCCATCTGACGGTCGGCGCCCATCAACCAGCCACGCCGGGTGCCGCCATCCTTCACTCTGAAGCCACGGTATTCGGCCATGGCGTCCCAGCGGGCGATCAGGTGGTAACGCACCTGCACGGCACCGAATTGCGCGCGGCTGTCGAACCAGGTGCCAGCGCCGCGTCCGCTGCGATAGTCGCCCCAGCGGCCGGCGATCTTGGCGGCGATTTCCCAGCGCGGACTCAACTGATGCAAGCCTTCCAAGGCGATCACACGCGAGCGCTGGTCGAACATGTCGGGCTCCGCTCAGCCGAAGCCAGGCCATAGAAATGGCTGAACTATCGAAGGCGGCCTGAAGCGCAATGCACGCAAAGTGGTTGGTAAATGCGTTACTTAACTTCTGCTGGAAGTGCCGTGTTCCCTGGAAAATATGGGAGTAAATATATTTACCTAAATAATGAAAGTAGTCACGCCGATCATAATATGTAGCGTAGAACCGACAAGCGGCGTGTTGTGCGGGCCGTTGATATGTAGACTGCATTGGCGGGTGACCACCCCTCCGCGGCATCGCGCGGCTCCGCCGCCCGCTTCCCCCACGGGGCCGGCAAGGATGCTGGCCCGAGTTGGGCTGGTAAACATCACGGTGGAAAGGGAGTTTCCTGCCAAAGTGCAGCGCGTGATCAATGGAGGATGAGATCGCGCTGTACCTCCCCGGCGGCACACTGCGCCATCGGTTTTTTATTCGATCGATCTCTGCCTAGAGCGGAGCCTGCTTCGCTAGCCACGAATAATTGTGGCGTCGCGAAGAGCAGCCGAGCTTTCCAAAGGGGATTTAAACAAGCTCGGCTCTACAAAGGCGCGGAGGATCCATTGTGGGAGCGATGTGAGTCGCTACCGGAATCATCAACGTCGCGACTCACCGGTGCCGGCATGCCGGCACCACTCCTGCAAGGAAATCTATGCGTGCTCAGTTGCTTTTGGCGGCTTCGTATGCCACACGGTTTTGTAGGAGCGCCGTTTCGGCGCGAGCTCTTGCTTTTGCCGCGATCTGGTAGGAGGAGCTCGCGGCGGGACGCCGCTCCTACCGACGAGACGCCGCTCGTACAGGGTGGCTTTCGGTGCTCGGCTCTACAAGCAGGAACAAGGAATCTATCCGTGCTCTGCTACTTTCTGACTGCTTCGGATGCCATCCGCTTTTTTGTAGGAGCGCCGTCTCGGCGCGAGCTCTTGCTTTTGCCGCGATCTGGTAGGAGGAGCTCGCGGCGGGACGGCGCTCCTACCGACGAGACGCCGCTCGTACAGGGTGGCTTTCGGTGCTCGGCTCTACAAGCAGGAACAAGGAATCTATCCGTGCTCTGCTACTTTTCTGACGGCTTCCGATGCCATCCGCTTTTTTGTAGGAGCGCCGTTCTCGGCGCGAGCTCTTGCTTTTGCCGCGATCTGGTAGGAGGAGCTCGCGGCGGGACGCCGCTCCTACAAAGATCGCATATCGATGCTGCGTATCTGCAACGGCGAACACCTGTGGGTATTTGCTCAGTTACAGATCACCACCGTGAATGCCGCATTCGCGCTTCAGGCCGAAGAAGCGGGTGTCTTCTTCACGCATGCCCGGTTCCCAGCGGGATGTGGTATGGAAGTCGCCGATGGAGACGTAGCCCTGTTCCCATAGTGGGTGATAGGGAAGATCGTGCTCCTTCAAGTAGACCCAGATATCGCGGTCCGTCCAGTCGACAATGGGATTGACCTTGAGCCGGCCGCCACGCAATTGCAGCACGGGGGTATTGGCGCGGCTGGTGGATTGGCTGCGGCGCAGGCCGGTGAACCAGGTTTTCACTTCCAGTTCGTCCAATGCGCGCTTCATCGGTTCGACCTTGCGCAGGTCGTTGTACTGTTCGATGCCGACTAGTCCCTGTTCCCACAGACGGCCATGGCGCGCTTCCATCCAGGCGCGGCTGACCAGGGGACGGAATACCTGCAGGTTCAACTTCAGGCGCTCGTGCAATTCGTCGGCAAAACGGTAGGTCTCCGGAAACAGATAACCGGTGTCGATCAGGATCACCGGGATATCCGGCTTCTGTTGCGTCACCATATGGAGCAACACAGCGGCTTGCGCGCCGAAGCTGGAGGACATCGCCGGGTTGGCTTGTCCGTTCTCCAACGCCCATGCGACGCGTTCTTCCGGCGTGCGGCTTTCCAGCCAGGCGTTCTGTTCCGCTGTGGCGTCCTTTTCGTACGGTCCAGTGGCAGGTTGGGTGGCGCTCATGCGTGCAGTTCCAGTGCGATTTGGCGGTGAGTGGGATAAGGCGGCAGGGCAACGATGCCGCTGCGGTGGAGGAAATCGCCGAAACCTTCGCCGCTCTCGCGTTCGCCCGCATAACGTGCGAACAGCGGTTCCAGCGTGTCCAGGATTTCGGCTTCGGTGATGTTTTCGCGGTACAGCGTGTTGAGGCGCTGGCCACGGTGATCGGCGCCCAGCATCAGGTTGTAGCGGCCGGGTGCCTTGCCCACTAGCGCGATCTCGCCCAGATATGGGCGCGAGCAGCCGTTGGGGCAACCGGAAATGCGCAGCAGGATGGGGGTGTTGTGCAGCCCATGTTTTTCCAGCAGTGGCTCTAGTTTGGTGGTGAAGTCGGGCAGGTAGCGCTCCGCCTCGGCCATCGCCAATCCGCAAGTAGGCAGTGCCACGCAGGCCGCGGCGGCGCGTGCCAATGCGGTGCCGGTGCGCAGGCCAGTATCCAACCCATGCGCGTGCACCAGCGCATCGATGCGCTCGCGCTCGCCCGCGGGAACGCCGGCGATCACCAGGTTCTGGTTGGCCGTCATGCGGAACTCGCCGCGATGGACATTCGCTATTTCGCGCAGCCCGGTCAGATGCGGCGCATGCGGCCTATCGGCGATGCGCCCGGCGGAAAGGTGCAGCGTCAGGTGCCAGCGGCCGTCTTCACCTTCGACCCAACCATAGCGGTCGCCGTTGTGATCGAAACGGAAAGCACGTGCCGGTTGGAGAGATATCCCGGCACGGCTTTCAATCTGTCCCACAACAAAAGCCAGTCCGTGGTCGTCGATGGTGTACTTGAAGCGGGCGCGCTTGCGCAGCACGCGGTTGCCGAAATCGCGCTGCGTGGTGACCACGGCGGTGGCAACGGTCAACAGCTGATCCGGCGTGATGAAACCAATGACGTTGGCGATGCGCGGATAGGTTTCGGCATCGCCATGGCTTGCGCCCATGCCGCCGCCGATGGTGACGTTGAAGCCAATCAGTTCGCCGTTCTCGATAATCGCGACGAAGCCCAGGTCGTTGGCGAATAAGTCCACGTCGTTGATCGGCGGCACGGCGAAACCGATCTTGAACTTGCGCGGCAGGTAGGTGGCGCCGTAGACCGGCTCTTCCTCTTCGCCGCTGCCGGCCACGCGTTCTTCATCCAGCCAGATTTCGTAGTAGGCGCGGGTGTTGGGCAGCAGATGCTCGGACAGCTTGGCCGCCCAGTCCTGGACCTGCGCATGCGCGCGCGATTCCAGCGGATTGGCCGCGACCAGCACGTTGCGATTGACGTCGCCGCATGCGGCCAGCGTATCGATCAACGCGGCGTTGATGGCCTGCATCGTGGCCTTCAGTTCACGCTTGATGACGCCATGGAACTGAAAGGCCTGGCGCGTGGTGATACGCAACGAGTGGTTGGCATAGCGGGTAGCGATGTCGTCCAGCTTCAGCCATTGCTCCGGCGTCACCACGCCGCCGGGCGTGCGCGTGCGGATCATGAACTGATACGCAGGCTCCAGCTTTTGGCGGCGACGTTCATCGCGCAGATCGCGATCGTCCTGCTGATAGCTGCCGTGATACTTGATGAGCGTCTGGTCCGACTCGCGCAGGGCGCCCGTGACCGGATCGGCCAGGCTATCCAGCAAGCTGCCGCGTAGGCGCTTGCTTTCGGATTTGATGTCTTCTACGGAGTGGGTGCTCATGGGTGGCCGGGAATCGGGAATGGGGAATCGGGAATAGGGACGAGATGCCGTGCGTGCGCTGGTGAAAGGTCGGGCGTTCGCGGAACCATCCATCGATTCCCTATTCCCCATTCACCATTCCCAGCTTCAATACACATCACGGCTATAGCGTCCCTCCGATTGCAGGCGGCTCAGGTATTCGGTGGCGCCCTCGGTATCCAGACCGCCGTGCTGGGACACGATATCCAGCAATGCGGTGTGCACGTCCTTGCCCATGGCGATGGCGCCGCAGACATAGAAGTGGGCGCCGTTCTGCAGCCATTCGTAGACTTCGCGGCCTTGTTCGCGCAAACGCTGTTGGACGTAGATCTTGCTCTGCTGGTCGCGCGAGAACGCCAGGTCCAGCTTGTGCAGTTCGCCCTTGCGCAGCGCGTCCTGCCATTCGGTCTGGTAGAGGAAATCGCGGTTGAAATGCTGGGCGCCGAAGAGCAGCCAGTTGCGGCCGCTGGCGCCGGCTTCGGCGCGTTCCTGCACGAAGGCACGGAACGGCGCGACGCCAGTGCCGGGGCCGACCATCAGAATGTCGCGCGTGCTATCGGCAGGGACACGGAAGCGGTCGTTGGCTTCGATGTAGACAGGCGCGGTGTCGCCTTCCTGCAATGCCGACAGGAAGCCGCTGGCAGCGCCGGAATGAGCATGGCCGAAGGCTTCGTAGTCCAGCACGTCGATGGTCAGGTGCACTTCCTCGCCGACACGCTTGCGGCTGGAGGCGATGGAATACAGGCGCGGTGCAAGCGGCCGCAGCGCGGCGACCAGTTCCTGCGCTTCCCACTGCGTGGGCCAGCGGCGCAGCACGTCGATCAACTGGTGGCTGTTGAGCAACACGGCCAAGCCGACGTTTTGCGTTGGCGCCAGCAGATCATTCAGCTCGTCCGCGCGCGCATGCGCCGCGTGGGTGGCCAGGAATGGGCGCGACAGCTTGGTCAGTTCGCGGCGGGCAGCCAGCCATTCGCGCAGGGGCAGTGTTTCGTCCTTCTGGGAAACGGCAGTATCGCCATCGAGCTTCAACGTTTGCAGCACCGCGTCAACCAGCACGTTGGAATTGCGGTGGCGAACGCCCAGCGCATCGCCGGGTTCGTAATGCAGGCCGCTGCCCTGCAGCGAGAGTTCCAAGTGCCGCACGTCCTTGCTGGACGGGCCGTGTTCCAGGAATCGGCTGCCTTTGAAGTCGCGCCCGCTGATGCGTTGGTTGAGCAGCAGTTCGGCGGCGAAGGGCTTGTCGTGCGACCACGCCGGCAACGCGGCGGCTGGGCGCAGGGGGGTGACGGTGGCCAGCGGCGCGTGAGTGCTCTTCAGCAGGTCGCGGGCACGCTCCAGCGCCTGATCGCGCCAAGGCGCTGCCACGGTGTCGATGTCCAGGTCGGCTTCGCCAGCAGGAAGCAGGCGGCTGGCGCCCAGTTCGGCCAAGCGCGCGTCCAGGCGCCGGCCGATGCCGCAGAAGTCGGCATAGCTGGAATCGCCCAGACCCAGCACGGCGTATTTCAGTTCCGGCAGCTTGGGGGCGCGCTTGCCGGCGATGAACTCGACCAGACCGATGGCATCGTCCGGCGGATCGCCTTCGCCCTGGGTGCTGATGACGACATAAAGCAGCCGCTCGCTGGCGAGTTCGCGCTGCGGGTAGGCGTCGGCGCGCAGCAGGCGCACCTGCAGGCCGGCGGCTTCGGCGTCCTGGGCCAGTTTTTCGGCGACTCGCTTGGCATTGCCGGTCTGGCTGCCGTAGACCACGGTCAACCGCTGGCCGGGTACCGCGGCAGCGTTGGGGAGCGCGTGGCCGGTCCGCAAGCCTTGTGCGGCGGGCTGTACCTGAGCCAGGCCGGCGGCGTAGCCGGACAGCCACCACAAAGAGGCGCCGTCCAGGCCGTCCACCACACGCGCCAGTAACGCCTTGCGTTCTTCGGGCAAGGGACTAGGGGCTAGCGCGGGTTGGGAAGCGGTCACGGACCGGCCTGGGTCTGGTGGAGGAGGTCCTAGGCTAGTTACAGGGGGAGGCGAGCAGAAAGGACTTATGGTTATGGCCTTATCGCTGCGGCTTATTTCTGCCGGGCACCATAAAACCGGAATACTCGCCGCTCCTTCCCGGCCGCGCTAGGCCCGGGCTGATAATCTTTCTGACCCAGATGCCGACCTTTCTGCGATCCGACCTTTGATGAGTGCTTCCCCACCGTTGTCCCATCTCGACCGCCTGGAGGCCGAGAGCGTTCATATCCTCAGGGAAGTCGCGGCCGAGTTCCGCAACCCGGTGCTGCTGTATTCGGTGGGCAAGGACAGCTCGGTGCTGCTGCACTTGCTGCTGAAGGCGTTCGCGCCCGGTCCGCCGCCGATTCCGCTGCTGCACGTGGACACGCGCTGGAAGTTCCGCGAGATGATCGCCTTCCGCGATCGCCGCGCCGCCGAGACCGGCGTGGATTTGCGCGTGCATATCAATCCGGATGGCATCGCCCAGAACATTGGCCCGATCAGCCACGGTGCCACCGTCCATACCGACGTGATGAAGACCCAGGGCCTGAAGCAGGCGCTGGATCAGTACGGCTTTGACGCGGCCATCGGCGGCGCACGCCGCGATGAAGAGAAGTCGCGGGCGAAGGAGCGTGTGTTCTCATTCCGCAACGGCAACCACCGTTGGGACCCGAAGAACCAGCGCCCCGAGTTGTGGAATGTGTACAACGCACGCATCAACAAGGGCGAGAGCGTGCGGGTGTTTCCGCTGTCCAATTGGACCGAGCTGGACATCTGGCTCTATATCTACCGTGAGAATATTCCGGTGGTGCCGCTTTACTTCGCCGCTGAGCGGCCGGTGGTGGAGCGCGACGGTGCGCTGATCCTGGTCGACGATGAGCGTCTGCCGTTGCATCCGGGCGAAGTGCCGCAGCTGCGGCAGGTACGCTTCCGGACGTTGGGTTGCTATCCGTTGACAGGGGCGATTGAGTCGGAAGCCGATACGTTGGAAAAGATCATCGCGGAGATGCTGGTGGCTACCAGTTCGGAACGCCAAGGGCGGGTGATCGATCAGGATCCTACGGCTTCGATGGAGAAGAAGAAGTTGGAGGGGTATTTCTGATGAGCGCCGTTTTGCCGCATACCTGCTTTTACCTCCCCCTTAGAAAAAGGGGGATTGAGGGGGATTTGCTCTTCGCCTCCCGGCTTGCTGTGCTGGCGTCGGACAACAACGGCAGAAGCGAAAGCAGAAGCTTTCGCGCTGGTGCGCGAGCTACTTTTGTCTTGCCAAAAGTAACCAAAAGCGCCCGCGCCGGACGCGACCCGGGACCAAAAAGCGGTCCCGGTTCCCTGTGCTTCTCAGAGCGCGAGGCACGGCGCCCAAACTCGCTGCGCTCAAACAAGGGCGCCTCTGCGGCCTCGCCCTCTTGCGATGCTCGGTTCGCTTTAAGGCGCGGAGGGAGTAAGGGCAACAGCAACGGCAACGGCAAGCGTGCTGACGGACAGTTGCGGGAATTTGTTGGAATCTTCTTATGACCGCGAACAGCGATATTGCTACGTACCTCAAGCAGCACGAAACCAAGCCGCTGCTGCGCTTCATCACCTGTGGCAGTGTGGATGATGGCAAGAGCACGTTGATCGGGCGGTTGTTGTTCGACAGCAAGCGCCTGTTCGATGATCAATTGGCTGCGCTGGCATCGGACAGCAAGCGTCATGGAACACGTGGCGGGGAGATCGATTACGCGTTGTTGCTGGATGGATTGGCGGCCGAGCGTGAGCAGGGCATCACGATCGATGTGGCTTATCGCTACTTCGACACCGAGCGGCGCAAGTTCATCGTGGCCGATTGCCCGGGGCACGAGCAGTACACCCGCAACATGGCGACGGGCGCTTCCACGGCCGATTTGGCGGTGGTGCTGGTGGATGCACGCAAAGGTCTGCTGACGCAGACGCATCGGCACAGCTACATCGTTTCGCTGCTGGGCATCCGTCAAGTGGTATTGGCGGTGAACAAGATGGATCTGGTGGATTTCGATCAGGCGGTGTTCGACGGTATCGCCGAGGACTATCGCAAGCTCGCTGCGCAGCTGGGTATTCCAGATGTTGTCTGCATTCCGCTGTCGGCGTTGGACGGAGACAACCTGTCGGAGCGTTCGCAGCGGACGCCGTGGTATGCCGGCCCCAGTTTGCTGGAGCATCTCGAAACGGTAGAAATCTCCCAGCAAGACACTGGCGCAGGTTTGCGGTTGCCGGTGCAATGGGTCAACCGCCCGAACCAGAATTTCCGCGGTTTCGCCGGCACGATCGCGGCTGGCGAAGCGAGGGCGGACGATCAGATCATCGTGCTGCCTTCCGGCCGCCGTTCGCGTATCGCGCAGGTGTTGGGCGTCGACGGCGAGGTGCCGCGGGCGGGTGCCGGACAGGCGGTCACGCTGACACTGGATGACGAAATCGATATCAGCCGCGGCGATGTGATTGCCGCGGCCGATGATCCGCCAGAGTCGGCCGACCAGTTCGCAGCGCATCTGCTGTGGATGGACGACACGCCGCTGCTGCCTGGGCGACCCTATTGGCTGAAGATAGGCACGCGCACCGTGGCGGCCAACGTCAGCGAGATCAAGCACCGCATCGACGTGAATACGCAGGAGCATCTAGCGGCCAAGCGACTGGGTTTGAACGAAGTCGGCTACTGCAACCTCAGTCTGGAGGAACCCATTGCGTTTGCGCCGTACGCGCATAACCACGCGCTGGGCGGCTTCATCCTGATCGATCGGCAAACCAACGGCACGGTGGCCGCGGGCACGCTGGACTTCGCCTTGCGCCGTGCCGGCAACGTGCATTGGCAGCATCTGGATGTCGACAAGGCGGCGCGCGCGCGCATCAAAGGCCAACAACCGCGGGTGTTGTGGTTCACCGGTCTTTCCGGCGCGGGTAAATCCACCATCGCCAACCTGGTGGACAAGCGTCTGCATGCATTGGGTTATCACAGCTTCCTGTTGGATGGCGACAACGTGCGTCACGGGCTGAACAGAGACTTGGGCTTCACCGACGAGGATCGCGTGGAGAACATCCGCCGCGTTGCCGAAGTGGCCAAGCTGATGACCGAGGCTGGCCTGATCGTGCTGGTCAGTTTCATTTCGCCTTTCCGTGCGGAACGGCGGATGGCGCGCGAGCGCTTCGGCGAAGACGAATTCCTGGAAATCTTCGTTGATGTACCACTGGCGGTCGCCGAGCAGCGCGACGTCAAAGGCCTGTACCGTAAAGCGCGTGCCGGACAGATTCCTAACTTCACCGGAATAGACTCGCCCTATGAGGTGCCAGAGCATCCGGACCTGCATCTGCAGGCGGGCGAGGAAAGCCCGGAGCAACTCGCGTTGCGCGTGCTGCAGAAGCTGGGATTGGAATAGGGGCGCCTTGCTCTTGTAGGAGCGGCGTCCCGCCGCGAGCTCTTCCTGTCAGATCGCGATAAAAGCGAAGAGCTCGCGCCGAGACGGCGCTCCTGCCGGCGGGACGCCGCTCCTGCTGGATCGCGCGTCCGGCGACATCGGAGGTCGTCGCACTGCAACAAGGCCCATTAGTCATGGCTCCCCGGCCCGGATCGGCAACACCGATACAGGGTAGGGCCGGTAAACTCCCGGATAACGAAAATTACGGGGTTGTCCATGTTGAGCCGGTTTGGGGCGTGTCATCCATTGGCTAGTCGCCTGCGCCGTACCGCCACGGGTACGGCGGTGGCCGTCTTGTCGGTATTCCTGCTTGCCGCCTGCGGCAAGGATGGGAATGCCGCCAAAGCGGGCGCCGAGGAGAAGCCGGTCTCCGTCACGACCCAGGTGGTGCAGCCCGCAGCGTGGAACGACACGCTGGAAGCGCTGGGTACCGCCAAGGCACGCGAATCGGTGACCTTGACCGCCAAGGTCAGCGAGATCGTCCAGGACGTTCATTTCGAAAGCGGCCAGCAGGTCGCCGCCGGCGAGCGCCTGATCACGCTGAAAGGCGACGCCCAGCAGGCCGCGCTGGTGCAGGCGCAAGCCACGTTTCTGGAAGCCGACCAGTTGTATCGCCGCCAGAAGGAACTGGCCGACCAGCAACTGGTCGCGCGTTCCGCGCTCGATACGCAGCAGGCATTGCGCAACGCCGCCGAAGCACGCGTAGGGCAGATGCGCGCCGATATCGGCGACCGCACAGTGCGCGCGCCATTTGCCGGTGTGTTGGGCCTGCGCCAGGTCAGCCCGGGTTCGTTGATCACGCCTACCACGGTGATCGCCACGCTGGACGATATCTCGCGGATGTACGTGGACTTCCAGGTGCCGGAAGCGGCGTTGGGATCGGTGAAGATCGGCAATGTAGTCACCGCCACGACGGCGGCTTATCCCGGGCGCGAGTTCGAGGGCAAGGTAACCACCGTCGACGCACGCATCGATCCGACCACGCGAGCGGTGACCGTGCGCGCCGATTTCCCTAACCCGGACCACGACCTGCGCCCCGGCATGTTGCTGGAAGTCCGCATGTTCCGGCCGGAACGCCAGGCGCTGGTGCTGCCCGAGATCGCCGTGGTGCAGGTGGGGCGCGATTCCTTCGTGTACCGCGTCGGTGCCGATGGCAGCGTGGCGCGAGCCGACGTGGTCATCGGCGGGCGCCGCGGGGGCAAAGTGGAAATCACCAGCGGTGTCGCTGCCGGCGACAAGGTCGTCGTGGATGGCAGCGGTAAGTTGCGTCCCGGCATGAAGGTGATCGAAGCCAAGCCGCAACCGGCGGCTACCGGCGCCAAGCAGCAGGGCTGACCACGATGAAACTTTCGGACATTTCCATCAAGCGGCCGGTGCTGGCCGTGGTGATGAGCCTGCTACTGATCGTGCTGGGTGTGATGTCCTTCATGCGCCTGACCCTGCGCGAGCTGCCCAATATCGATCCGCCGGTGGTGTCGGTGGAAGTGAACTATCCCGGCGCGTCGGCGGCGGTGGTGGAGACCCGCATCACCCAGATACTGGAAGACGCGCTGGCGGGCATCGAAGGCATCGAGACCATCGAATCGCGCAGCCAGAACGGCAGTTCCCAGATCACCATCGAGTTCAAGCTCACGCGCGACATAGAAGCCGCGGCCAATGACGTCCGCGACAAGATAAGCCGGGTGGTGGACCGCATGCCCGACGAGGCCGATCCGCCGGAAGTGCAGAAGGTCGAAGCGGATGCCGACGTCATCCTGTGGTTGAACATGCGTTCGACCAAGATGGATACGTTGCAGCTCACCGACTATGCCGAACGCTATATCGTCGACCAGCTGTCGGCACTGGATGGCGCGGCGCAGGTCCGGATCAGCGGCGCGCAACGCTACGCCATGCGCGTCTGGCTGGACCGCGGCGCGATGGCCGCGCGCGGGATCACCGCTGCTGACGTGGAAGCGGCACTGCGACGCGAGAACGTCGAACTGCCGGCCGGACGCATCGAGTCCAACGCGCGCGACTTCACCCTGCGCGTCGAACGTGGCTACATGACCGCCGAGCAGTTCGCCCAGATGCCGCTGGTCAAGGGCGTGGACGGCTATGTGGTGCGCGTGGGCGATGTAGCGAAGGTGGAGCTGACCACCGCCGAACGCAGGGCTTATTTCCGCAGCAACGGCCAGCCCAATGTCGGGCTGGGCATCGTCAAGACATCCACCGCGAATGCGTTGGACGTCGCACGCGCTGCGCGTGCCGCTGCCGAGCGTATCCGGCCCACATTGCCGCAAGGCACCGACATCTTCGTTGCCTACGACAGCACGGTGTTCATCGAAGCGTCGGTGGAGCGCGTGTATGCGACGTTGATCGAAGCGATGATCCTGGTGTTCGCGGTGATCTGGTTGTTCCTGGGTAGCTTGCGCGCGGCGCTGATTCCGGCGGTGACGGTGCCGGTTTGCCTGATCACCTCTTTCATCGCGCTTTATGCGTTCGGTTTCTCGATCAATCTGCTGACCTTGCTGGCGCTGGTGCTGTGTATCGGCCTGGTGGTGGACGACGCCATCGTGGTGCTGGAAAACATCCAGCGTCGTGCGGATTTGGGCGAGCCGCCGTTGGTCGCTGCGCGTCGTGGCACGACGCAGGTGGCGTTCGCGGTGATGGCTACCACGGCGGTGCTGGTGGCTGTGTTCCTGCCGGTGGGTTTCATGGAAGGCAACACCGGTCGGTTGTTCCGCGAGCTGTCGGTGGCGCTGGCGGCGGCGGTGGCGATTTCCGCCTTCGTCGCGCTGACGCTGACGCCGATGATGTCGTCCAAGCTGGTCAGGCCGCATACGAAACCGAAAGGCCTCAACGCCTGGACGAACCGGCAACTCGGTCGCTTGAGTGAAGGCTATGGCGGGCAGGTGGCGCGATTGGTGGCGATGCGTCCAAAGCGTGTGCTGGTGACGTTGGCCATCACCATGATTGCCTGTCTTGGGTTGATCGCGTTGTTGGCTTCGCGGGTACCCACGGAGTTGGCGCCGCAAGAAGACCGCGGTGCGTTCTTCGTCTCCATCCAGGGGCCGGAAGGCGCCGGCTTCGACTACACCGTCAAGCAGATACAGCAAGTGGAGGGCCTGTTCGCCAGCTTGATCGGCGATGACAAGCCGATCCAGCGGGCCAACGTGCGCGTGCCGGGCAGTTGGGGCGCCAGCGAGGAAATGCATACGGGGCAGGTGATCGTATTCCTGCAGGATTGGGACAAGCGCGACGTCAGTACCACCGAAGTACTGGAATCCGTGCGCGGCGAGCTGGAGAAGATGCCGAGCATCCGCGCGCAGCCTTCGCAGCGCACCGGCTTGGTGCGCGGTGGCGGGCAGCCGTTCCGAATGGTGCTGGGTGGTCCGGACTACAAGGAGTTGTCGCAATGGCGCGACCGCATGATGCAGCGGATGGAACAAAACCCGCAGCTCTACGGCGTGGATTCTGACTACAAGGAAACTCGCCCGCAGATGCGGGTGAACATCGACCGGAACCGTGCGGCGGATCTCGGTGTGTCGGTGCAGGAAATCGGCCGCACGCTGGAAACCATGATGGGTTCGCGCCAGGTCACCACCTTCGTCGATAACGGCGAGGAATACGACGTGCTGATGCAGGCGGATCGCAGCCGGCGTACTTCGCCGGAGGACTTGGCCAACACCTACGTGCGTGGCGGCGCCGGCGAGCTGATCCCGCTGTCCAACCTGGTGACGTTGTCGGAAGTTGCCGAACCCGGGAGCTACAACCGCTTCAATCGCCTGCGCGCCATCACCCTCAGCGCATCGTTGACGCCCGGCTACACCCTGGGCGACGCGATGACCTGGGCGCAGGAGGTAGCGCAAGAAGAGCTGCCCGACTATGCGCAAGTCGATTGGAAAGGCGAGTCCCGCGAATACCTGAAAGCCGGTGGCGCGGTGCTGCTGACGTTCACCCTGGCCTTGCTGATCGTGTACCTGGTATTGGCGGCGCAGTTCGAAAGCTTCATCCATCCGCTGGTGATCATGCTGACGGTACCGCTGGCGGTGCTGGGCGCATTGATCGGGTTGTGGGTCACCGGCGGCACGCTGAACCTGTTCAGTCAGATCGGCATCGTGATGTTGATTGGGCTGGCCGCCAAGAACGGCATCCTGATCGTCGAGTTCGCTAACCAGCTGCGCGACGATGGCCGGAGCGTGATGGAGGCCATCGCCGAATCGGCGAAGGTGCGTTTGCGCCCGATCCTGATGACGTCGGTGGCGACTGTGATGGGCGCTTTGCCGCTTGTGGTGGCCGGCGGGCCAGGCTCGGCCAGTCGCGCCACCATTGGCGTGGTCGTGATCTTCGGTGTGTCGTTCTCCACGTTGCTGTCGTTGTACGTGGTGCCGGCGTTCTACGCGCTGCTGGCGCCTTTCACGCGCTCGCCTGAAGCGGTGGCGCACCGGTTGGAGAAGCTGGAAGCGGAAACGCCTTCGGTAGGTGGGCATGGCTGACGCGTCCGCGTGGAAGGACGTGCGCTTGGAGGGCGAAGGCTTCGTGCTGCGGCGCTGGCGCGGTGACGACCTGGAAGCGCTGGTCCGCCATGCCAATGATCCCAGGGTGTCGCGCGGTACCAGCGATCGTTTTCCCTTTCCGTACACGCGCCAGGATGGCGAGGATTTCCTGGCGGGCAAGGTCGTGGACCTGAGCGATCCTGTGCTCGCCATCGAAATCGGCGGCGAAGCCTGCGGCGGCATTGGCATTCGCCCCAGTGCGGGCGAGCGCCGCCACGGCGCCGAACTTGGTTACTGGCTGGGCCACGCGCATTGGGATCAGGGGTTGATGACGCGTATCGTGGCGATCTATGCGCCGTGGGTGATGGATCAGCTGTCCCTGTTGCGGTTGCAGGCCACGGTGCTGGATATCAACCCGGCGTCGGCGCGAGTACTGCTGAAGAACGGTTTCAGCGAAGAAGGCGTGTTGCGCAGCGTCGTGATGAAACAGGACGGCCTGCACGACCTGCGGATGTTTGCGAGGTTGCGGACGCCATAGGCGTCTGCGCTGTTGTAGGAGCGCCGTCCCGGCGCGAGCTTTGATCAGCTTCGCTGTTGAAGAGCTTTTCGCTTCTATCGCGATCTGACAGAAAGAGCTCGCGGCGAGACGCCGCTCCGCGCCTCGATAGCCATTCGGCACACGCGACCAAGAGCGCGCCGCAGCGCGTCCGCGCCTCGATAGCCATTCAGCACACCCGATCAAGAACGCGCCGCAGCGCGTCCGGGTGGCGAACACGCCGCTTTCCGCTTCTATCGCGGTCGCACAGGAAGAGCTCGCGGCGGGACGCCGCTCCTACATCGGCAAAGGCCGCTCCTACCAGCCGGAGGCTATTCCCGGACCGCCATGCCAGCCGTGCTTTCCCCTTCCTGCCGCTAATCGTGGACAATCGGGACAACCGCGGCGTTCGTTCGCCGCCACCGCCCGCTATCTTTCGACGGAGAAGACCTCAGTGGAACGACTGGTCACCCTGCTCAACGACGTCATCTGGAGTCCCGCACTGATTTATCTGTGCCTGGGAGCCGGTCTGTATTTTTCCTTACGTACCCGTTTCATGCAGGTGCGCGGTTTCAGAGAGATGATCCGGCTGATGTTCAGCGGAAAATCCTCCGAGGCCGGCGTGTCCTCCTTCCAGGCGTTGGCAATGTCGCTGTCCGGCCGGGTGGGTACAGGCAATATCGCGGGCGTCGCCACGGCGATTGCGTTCGGCGGCCCTGGCGCAGTGTTCTGGATGTGGACGGTGGCCTTCCTCGGCGCGTCCACCGCCTATGTCGAATCCACCTTGGCGCAGATATACAAGGAAAAGGACGAAAAGGGGCAGTACCGCGGCGGTCCCGCCTACTTCATCGAAAAAGCGATGGGACAGCGCTGGTACGCCTGGCTGTTCGCGGTCGTCACGGCTATCGCCACCGGCTTGCTGCTTCCGGGTGTGCAGGCCAACAGCATCGCATCGGGCCTCAACAACGCGTGGGGTATCGCGCCATCGGTGACGGCGGCGATCGTGGTGGTGGTACTGGGCTTCATCATCTTCGGTGGCGTCAAGCGCATCGCGCGCTTTGCCGAAGTGGTGGTGCCGTTCATGGCGTTGGCGTACATCCTCGTTGCGCTGGTGATCATGTTCATCAACATCCAGCAGGTGCCGATCATCTTCATGCTGATCATCAAGAGCGCTTTCGGAATGGAAGCCGGCTTTGGTGCGGTGCTGGGCCTGGCGGTGCAGTGGGGCGTAAAACGCGGCGTGTATTCCAACGAAGCGGGGCAGGGCACCGGTCCGCATGCCGCCGCCGCCGCCGAGGTGTCGCACCCGGCCAAGCAGGGCTATGTGCAGGCTTTTTCGATCTACGTGGATACGCTGCTGGTTTGTTCGGCGACAGCCTTCATGATTCTGTCGACCGGCATGTACAACGTCGTGCATCCGGACGGCTCCATGATCGTCAATGCGCTGCCGGGCGTGGAGGTCGGGCCCGGGTTCGCGCAGGCTGCGGTGGAATCGGTCCTGCCGGGCTGGGGCCGGGGATTCGTCGCGCTGGCGCTGCTTTTCTTCGCTTTCACCACCATCGTGGCCTACTACTACATGGCCGAAACCAACATCACCTACATCAACCGCAAAGTGCATCGGCCCTGGTTGGTCTTCGTCCTGCGTATCGGCATCATGGGGGCGGTTACCTATGGCGCAATCAAGAGCGCGGCGCTGGCTTGGGGCCTGGGCGATATCGGCGTGGGGCTGATGGCATGGTTGAACATCATCGCCATATTGATCCTGCAGAAGCCCGCGTTGCTGGCGCTACGCGATTACGAGCGGCAAAAGAAGCTGGGCCTCGACCCGACTTTTGACCCGGAAGCGCTGGGCATCAAGAACGCCGATTTCTGGAAGAAGAAGGACTGACGTGAGCAATCCTTGGGACAACCGGCCGCCGCGATCGCCGGGACAACGGGCGGACCGTCCTCGTTCGCCGCGCGATCCAGCTGGCGACAGGCCGGGCCGGTCCCAGCAGGCAACGCGCGAAGAGCGCCCTGCGCATGCCGCCACGCACCGCGACGAGCTGCGCATCTACGGCTACAACGCCGTGCAAGCGGTCTTCGCCCAGCGCCCGGAATCCATTCGCAAGCTGTACCTCGCTGAATACCGCATCCCGCAGTTGCAACCGCTGTTGGCGTGGTGCGTCAAGCACCGCGTCGGCTATCGCGTGGTGGAAGAAACAGACTTGGGCAAGCTGGCCGCCAGCGGACATCACGAAGGCGTAGTAGCCGATGTGCTGAAGCAGGAGCCATTGGCATTGTCCGATTGGCTGCGCGGCTTGCCAGAAGGGCCGGTGTTGGCGTTGTGGCTGGATGGCGTTGGCAATCCGCACAACTTCGGCGCCATCCTGCGTGCCGCCGCGCATTTTGGTGTCGCTGCGATTTTGCAATCGCAGGATTCCTCGCTTGCCTTGTCCGGCGCCGCCGCGCGTGTGGCCGAAGGCGGTGCCGAACGCGTGCCCTCGGTGCGCATGGGGCAGCCGGAAAACGCGATGTCGCAGTTGCGCGGTGCAGGATTCCGGTTGGCGGCAACGGTGGTGCGCGGTGGCGAAGACCTGTTCGCGGCGCGATTACCCGAGCGGTTGATCTATGTGATGGGTGCCGAGGGCGAAGGCATGGATGCGGACCTGGCCGCTGCCTGCGATTTGCAGTTGTCGATTCCCGGTACCGGTGCGGTAGAGAGTCTCAATGTGGCAGCGGCTACCGCGGTGTTTTTGGCGGAGTGGTCGCGGCGCCTTACGTAGAGCCGCTTGCTCGGCTGCGCTTGTCCGGGGCCGACGTAAAGAGCAGCGGAGCAAGCTCCGCTCTACGGGAAGCGCGTGCTCTGAGCCAATATGCCAGGTTAACTATCCGCCGGTCATCCGGGATCGCCGACAAAGCTACCCTGTGGGAGCGACGTAAGTCGCGACCGGACACATCAACGTCGCGACTTACGTCGCTCCCACAAATGATGTATCCGCGCCTTTGTAGAGCCGAGCTTGCTCGGCTGCTCTTCGCCGCGCAGTCAAACAGCAGCGGAACCCTTAAACAGGCTTCCGTCTACTGCTTCAACGCCTCACGCAACGCCGCTTCCGCCTGCGGACGCATCAGCTCATAGGCGCGCGCATTGGGGTGCACCCCATCCGATGCCAGCTCCGCACGCATGCCGCCGCGGCCATCGCCGAGCACCTGCGAGTAGTCGACATAAACCGCGCCGACACGTTGCGCGTAATCGCGGATCCATCGGTTGAGTGCTTCGATCTTTGATGTCGTCTCCAACCCCGGTCGCCAAGGGAAACTGGATGCGGGCGGTACCGCGGCAAGTATCACCGCGATGCCTTGTGCCTGCGCCTGTTCGGTCATGCGCATCAGGTTGGCCTGGGTCTGTTCCAGCGTCATCGGTCCTGTGTTGCCGGCGATGTCGTTGGTGCCCGCCATGATGTGCACGGCTTTGGGCTGCAGATCGATGACATCCTGGCGGAAGCGCAACAACATCTGCGGTGTGGTTTGGCCGCTTATCCCGCGCCCGACGCGGCCGGTGGAAAAGAACGTCGGCGTCAGGCCATACCAACCTTCAGTAATCGAGTCGCCCATGAACACCACCTCGACGCCGCCGGGCGAAAGTTCGCGGTTGGCTTTTTCATAGCGAGCAAGATTTGCCCAATCCTTGCGGCGCTGACTGTCCTCTGCGTTAGGGGATGGCGGCGTGAGCCGGACCACGGCGCCGCCGTTCGCAGCAAGAGACAAAGGCAAAGTAAGCGCGCTAGCAGTCACGTCGATGCGGCGTGTTTCGCGGCGTACGTCCGCGGGGGTTTCCCCATCCAGATAACGCGTCGCTTGATAGGGTCCGGCAGGCAGGAAGTCCAGCGGCAGTTCCAGCGTGCGCGCGCTTTCGTTGGTCATTGCGCCGATATACCAGTCTCCGCCTTTGCGGCGCATGATCGCGATGTACTGGCCGATCTCGCCGGTCAGGACGCGCGTCTCGTCCCAGGCGGTCGGCACCTCTTTCAAGAAATCGATGCTGGCCGCATCGCCGGCGTAGGCGTCCGGGCTGTCGGCGACCACGGCGAATGGACTTTCGTAGACCACATACATCGCCAATTGGTGCGCGCGCGTGGTCATCACCATCGGGCCGATGTGACGCGGCTGGAAATCCTCCGGCCGCACGTTGCGGAAACCACCCGGCGTGTAATCCATGGGGCCCAGCAGCATGCGAGTAAATGGCAACGTCAGGTTATGAGTCGCGGTGATGCGGTGGGTCCACTTGTTGTATTCGGCACCCAGCACGCCTTCCTGCGTCAGGTACTGCGGCCAGGTGCGGTTGAGCCCGGTGGGCCGGTAGGCGCCATGCAGGTTCACCATGAGTTTGTGCTTGGCGGTGCTGGCGAGCAGGCGGTGATAGAACGCCACCATGTCCTGGTCGTCGCGGTCCATGAAATCGACCTTGATACCCTTGATGCCGAGCTTCTCGTAGTAGGCCAGCGCTTCGTCCATGCGCTGGTCCAACGCTTTCCAGTGCGCCCAGACCCAGATGCCGACGCCGCGATCGGCGCCGTATTGCACCAGGCCGGGTAGATCGATCTGCGGAATCGAACGGATGATGTCAGCGTTGGTGTGGTAGCGGCCGTCGCCGGTGCTGCCGTGATACCAACCATCGTCGATCAACATGTATTCCAGCGATAGCGCAGCCGCGTGATCGATATAACGACGTATGGTGGCGTCGTTCATGCCGGCATTGGGTACATCCGGCGCAAGGCCGCCGGACCACCAGTCCCAAGCGGATTTGCCGGGCCTGATCCAATCGGTGTCCTGGATGGGCGTGGGCGGATTGAGATTGGCGATCAGATTCGACTCGATCAGTTTTCCCGGCGCATCGCCGAGCATGATGACGCGCCAAGGTGTCTGGAATCCTTCGGTATCGATGTCCTTCGCTTCCAAACGTACGGCGATTTCTGGCGTGTCCAATCGGGGCGACAGTTTGGCTTCAACACCCAGTGTGCCGTCGCTACGGCCGGTCAGATAAAGGCCCGCGTAGCGGTCCAGGTCGGCTTCGGCGATCGCAAGTGTGGTGCCGGCCGAATCGGTGCGGCACACCAGCGGCAATTCGATCAGGTTATGCGGACGTAGCCGTGATGCCGCTATCGGGTCGTACTCGCCTTCATGGCTGGTGCCGAAGCGGCCGAGATTGAGCGCCCAGCATGCGTAGTCGCGAGGAAAGGCGAAGCCGGTGAGTTCTCCGCGGATCGTCAGAGCGGAATCGCGTGGGCGCGGCAGCCGATAGCGCAGCGCCACGCCATCGTCATAGGCGCGGAATACCACGCCCAGCTGGCGGCCTTGTTCATCAATCAGATCGACATTCAATTCGGTATAGCGGTCGTAGCCCACGCTGGCCTTGCCGGCGATCTGCGGATAGTGCTGATTCACGTCCTCGCGGCGCTCGCCCGATACGCGGAAACCGGAAGCCAGCTTGCCCGCATCACCCACGTCCAGTCCCAGAGGTGAAGGTGAGATCACCTGGCCCTGCCGATACGACACCGAATATTGCGGTGCACCATCCGGATCAAGCGCGAAGGTCACCTCGACCTGTTTGTTGGGAGAGCGCAGTTGAAGCGGCTGCCCAGTGTCGGCGGCCGTGGCTGCCAAAGCGAAAAACCACAGAAATGCCGGGGCAAGATAGCGATAACGCATTGATTGTCTCTCCATCGCAGAGCCGGAAGCCGATGATTGTGGCGTGTTGTAATGGGCAGATCGATCAGATAACGTTACCAGAAGGTCACAGTCGCAGCATTTCCGTGGCCGTTGCTCGGGGCAGTGAGCCCAGGCCGAAAATCGAACGCAAGGCAGAAGGGCTTGGGAGGGTTCTAATGCTGAGGTGCTTGAAGGAAGTTCCCGATTGGCCCGTCAGCGCTCCTGTGCTTGATCGTCGGGCTGCTGTGGCTGGCACCTACGATAGCTCCACGCTGGGTCGTTTGGATGCCGAAGCGCTGCCGTCGCCGCTGTCGCCAGCCGCCGCGGATTGGAGCGGGGTGCGACGACCACTATCTGAACGTGGTGCCCGGTGAATCCTGCGAGTTGGCGTTCGACATGCCGGCGGCGAATATATGGTCGGCGTGGCTCCGTATACGAGGTTGGAATGTTGCTTCAGCCACGATAGCCGTACCGACGAGCAAGCCCGCCGGCGTACGAAGTACCCACCCCATGTCCGTAACCCACTCATACGGCGTTTCCCACGCCCACTTGGAACAGGAGTAAACGCAATGCACTTCACCGGCGATCAGAATTCTGCAGCGGCGGCGCCCGCACCGGGGTCGACACGGCTGCTGCCGCTGGTGATTACGTTGTTCTTCGCCTGGGGTTTCTGCACGGTGCTGGTCGACGTGCTGATTCCGAAACTGAAAGCGACGTTCTCACTCAACTACGCCGAGGCGATGCTTACGCAGTTCTGCTTCTTCCTGGCCTATTTCATCGTGTCCATTCCCGCGGGCTTGCTGATCAGCCGGATCGGTTATCTGCGCGGCATCGTGCTCGGGCTGTTGATCATGGCGGGCGGCTGTCTGATGTTTTCGCCGGCGGCATCGATGGGCTGGTATCCGGCATTCCTGCTGGCGCTGTTCGTGCTGGCGGCGGGCATCACCATCGTGCAGGTAGCGGCCAATCCGCTGGCGGCTGGGCTGGGCGATCCGGCGCGTGCGCACAGTCGCCTGACATTGGCGCAGGCATTCAATTCGGTCGGCACGATGATCGGGCCGTTGTTCGGATCGGCGATGATCCTGGCGGCTGGCGTCGCCACGCCCGACGCGGGACTGAGTGATGCCGCGCTGGAAGCGTTCCGCGTGGAGCAGGCGGGCCATGTGCGGCTGCCATACATGATCATCGCTGCGGTGCTGGTGGTGCTGGCGGCGGTGTGCTGGTGGGTGCGGCGTTCACCGATGCCGTCCGTACGACCGGTCGGCCATGCTGACTATTTCCGCCTGCTCGGGCATCCGCGGCTCAGCCTGGGCGCACTGTCGATCTTCCTTTATGTCGGTGCGGAAGTCGCGATCGGCAGCGCATTGGTCAACTACTTGATCATGGTCGGCGCGACCAATTCCGAGCACGCGGCGGGCAATCTGATTTCGGTGTACTGGGGACTGGCGATGGTGGGCCGGTTCATCGGTTCCTATGTGCTGCGCTTCGCCGCACCGGGCATCGTGTTGGCCGTGTGCGCGGTCTGCGCCGCATTTCTGGCATTGCTGGCCGGTGTGGTGCTGGAAGGTACGCCCGCCGCTGTCGCGATCCTGGCCATTGGGCTGTTCAACTCGGTGATGTTCCCGACCATCTTCACGCTGTCCATCGATGGGCTGGGCGAAGACACCGCGGGCGGTTCTGGCATCTTGTGTTTGGCTATCGTCGGCGGCGCCGTGGTGCCGTTGTTGATGGGGTTGGTTGCCGATCGCGTCGGCTTGGCGCTGGCGTTGCTGGTGCCGGTGTTGTGTTACGGATGGGTGGCAGCGTACGGCTTGCTGGTCCGCTTTGGCTTGTTGGAGAGCCGGGGCAAGCATGCGGTGGCCGCGCGGAAGCCGTAAGTCTTCGGCGCTAGTTTTCCAAGAAATCACTAAGCAGAGGAAGTGGGCAGAGCAACGGCAATACGCCGTCATCACGGCGTTGCCGGTAGAAGCAGGTGTGTTGGAGGTATCGTTACCAAATCGCAGTTTTTACATCAGATTGGATATCACCCTGGGAGGGGAAGATGAAGAACTCGCTTTCGATCGATCGCGTTACACCACTTGCCGTGTCCATTGCGGCAGCACTGCTGATGGCCGTTCCGGCATTGGCGCAAACCACGACGGAACAGGCACCGGCGACGGCCGATCCCGTCACCGAACTCGATAAAGTCGTCGTACGAGGCGTGCGCGCGGCGCAGGCCGAGGCTATCAATACCAAGCGCGATGCGGCGCAGATCGTCGACTCGATCTCCGCCGAAGACATCGGCAAATTGCCCGACGTCACCATCACCGATTCTCTGCAGCGCGTGACCGGCGTGCAGATCCGGCGTTCGGCCGGCGAGGGTTCGCAGGTCAACATCCGTGGCATGCCCCAGGTGCAGACCACGATGAATGGCGAGTTGTACCTGAGTGCCGGCGGCGGCGATGAGTGGAATCAGCCGAACATCGGTCGCGCCCAGCCGGATTTCGTCGATATTCCACCGACGCTGTTCAGTGGCGTTGACGTGATCAAGTCGCAGACCGCCGCCGATCTGGATGGCGGAATCAGCGGCACGATTTCTTTGCGCACGCGCCGCCCATTCGATCTGCCGGAAGGCTGGACGTTCAGTGGTCAGGCGGAAGGCTCGTACGGGGACCGGGTCGAGGAAGTGAACGAACTTTATTCCGCATTGGCCAGTTACCGGAATGAACGCTGGGGCGGATTGCTAGCGGTGTCATATTCCGATGCGACGCTGGAGAACAAGCGGCCGAGCGTATTCAGCAACGGTGCGCAAAAATCGACCGAGTGCGACGTAGGCTTCGACTTCAACGGCGATGGGCGGCTCGGCACCGGCGGATTCAATGATGACGGCAGCCCTGAGTGCGACACCAGCCCCCAAACCCGGCCGCGGCAGTACTTCTACAACGCGGTGGCGACCGAGCTGGAAAACCGCAAGACACAACGCGAGCGCACCGGTCTGAATGGCTCGTTCCAGTTCAACTTCACTGACTCGGTAACGCTGCTGGCCGACGCGGCGTATACCAAGCTGGACAACCTGGAGACCTCCGTCGCAGCCCAGCTGCATACGGGCTGGCAGACAAACCAGCTGCAGCCCGGTGCAAACGTGGACGCGAATGGCGTGCTGAACCAAGGCACGTTCATATACGACCGGTTCCAAGCGCATTCGTTCGCAAGCACAAGTGAGTCCGAGGCGCTCAACACCAATCTGGAGCTGCGCTTCGACAACGGCGGTCCCTTCCGCGGTTCGCTGCGTTGGGTGCACGGCAAATCCGAGCGGCAGTACGAGGAAGCCCGTGCGGATTCCGTGGCGACCCGCGGCAATGAAATCACGCGCTCCGACGGCACCACGCAGTGGGCGAATGCCAACGGATTGGAGACGGTGACCGCATCGGTCGACTTTCGCGGGGAATATCCGCGCGTGGACATGCTCACTGATGTATCCGATCCCGCGAACTGGCAGTTGATGTCGACCTGGGCGCAGGGCAACAAGATAGAGGCCAATCTCGATGCGTTCCGCGCCGACGGCGTGTTCGAGTTCCAGGATGGCGTGGTGCGTTCGCTCCAGTTCGGTGCCCGCCATGGTGAGCGCGACTTCCAATACGACGCCTATCGCTACTTGTCCCCGGTATCGCCCGGGCCATGTTCCGACCCCAATCTGGCGCTCTACTACTACAAGGATCCCTTGATCACCGACACCTGCACCGGCTTTTCCGAAGCGCGCCTGCTGCCGTACGAATCCATTCCCAGCTATTGGACCTATTTCAACGATTTCGATCCGCTCACCGTCAATGGCCTGGGCAGCAACGGCCTGCCGGCGATCGATCCGAACGTGATGAAGGATCCGGTCGGATACCTCAACAGCCTGTATCCGGGCAACGTCGCATACACGCACGCGCCGGATTCGTACAAGGTCACGGAGAAGAACTCATCGGCTTACTTCATGGCGAACCTGGGGGGCGACACCGGGAACAACGGCATTCCCTGGCAGGCGAACCTGGGTGTGCGGGTGGTGCAGACAAAGCTGCTGATCGACCAGTATCAAGTGCGGGACGATGTCTTCATCGGCAGCCACAACTGGAACGGCGTCAATCCCATCCTGGGCGTCAATCGCATCGTCAACGAATACACCGACGTGCTGCCTTCGGCGAATATCGCGTTCGATATTTCCGATGAGCAGAAGATCCGCTTCGCCTACAACAAGGCGGTCGCGCGCCAGGATCTGCCGGATCTTGGCCGAGGGCTGGTGGTGTTTTATTCCGCGAACAGCGGCCGGTATCCGGAGTTGCCGGACGACGCGGCAATCTTCCTCAATGGCCGTTCCGGCAACCCGGAGCTGGAGCCCTACCGCGCCAGCAACTACAACATGTCCTATGAGTGGTATTTCGATGACGCCTCTCTGTTCAATGTCGGTGTGTTCCTGATCGACGTAGAGTCGTTCCCGACGAGCATCACCCAGATCGAACCGCTACCCGACGGCGACGGCGTGGTCCGCGCAGGCGGTCCAGTGGAGCGCATCATCAACGGCGGCGGCGGCACCATCAAAGGTTTCGAAGTCGGCTATCAGCAATCCTTCGACTTCCTGCCAGGCTGGTGGAGCGGCTTCGGTGCCAATCTCAACTACACCTACTCGGATGCGGACAGCGGCGGTGAGGATATCGATGGCAACAGCTTGCCGATTCCAGACAACTCCAAGCACCAGGCCAACGCCATCCTCTGGTACCAGAAGGACAAGTTGCAGGCACGCGTAGCCTACAACTGGCGCAGCAAGCGCTTCGCTCGCTTGAACACCGCGGCGTGGGGCGACCCGCTGGCGGTCTGGAATGATGAGGTCGGCTATCTGGATGCGTCGGTCAGCTACGACATTACCGACAACTTCACCGTGTATGCGCAAGGCGTGAACCTGACCGGCGAGAACGAACGTCGCTACGCGCAGTGGAGCAACCACTACTTCGACCAGAATATCTTCGAGCGTCGCTATTACGTGGGTGTTCGCTTCCGCTTCTGACCGTGGTTTCAAACCTCGTCTCTTCTGCATGTTTCTGGAAGAGGCGAGGTGATTCACTGCATAGTTTTGCCGGGGAATTTCCCGGCGATTAGCAGTCCCTCCCATTTTGGCTGCGTCACGGCTTACGCTGGGCGCAGCCGTTTTGTTGTTGTGTTGTGGTTTTCGGCATTGGTGGATGCGGCAGGCTCTAGTTTTTGAGGTCACGGCGCTGGCGCGGTTAGCTCGTCGGAGCTGACGGTTCACGCGCTTGCAGCGGGCGTCACTTTTCTTTGCTCGTGCAAAGAACAAGTGACGCCCGCGGCAGGCGCGTAAACCACCAGGCCCGATGGGCTATCCGCGCCAGCGCTAAAGCATCTTCAAAATCAAAACCTGCCTCGCCAAACGATTTGAGCTGCGGCTATGAGCCGGGAATCAAACCACCTTCAGCACTTCGTAGCACGCACCCATCGTGTGGTAGTCGGTTTTGCCCGCGGGGCTTTTCTCGTCGCTGTACTTGCTGTTGTCGCGATGCAGGATGCGGTACCACGCGCCGTAACGGTGATCGACAAAATGACGCCAGCTGTAATCCCACAAGCGCTCATACCAATCCCAGTAACGAGTGTCTCCGGTACGGTCGGCGAGTAACGCGGCGGTAGCCAGCGATTCGGCCTGCACCCAGAAGTATTTGTCCTCATCGTAGAAGCGGCCTTCGCGATCGTTGCCGTAGACCATGCCGCCGTACTCTTCATCCCAGGACAACGCGAGTGCTCGGTCGAACAGTTCGCGCGCGCGCGGCAGATGCCAATCCGCCGGCGCATGACGGTCGAGAATCAACAGCAGCTTCGCCCATTCGGTCTGATGGCCAGGCTGATAGCCCCAGGGCCGGAAAATATTGGTGCGGTCGCCGAAGTTGTACTCCCAGTCCACACTCCAGTCGCTGCGGTAGTGTTCCCAGACCAGTCCGCCGGACAGCGCTGCCTGGCGATTGACCATGTTGTCCGCGAGCAGCGCGGCGCGCTCCAGATAGCGAGGATCGCGCGTGGCTTCGTAAGCGGCCAGCCATGCTTCGCATGCATGCATGTTGGCGTTCTGTCCGCGGTAGTCGGACAGGTTCCAGTTCGCATCCGCCTCGTCGGCATACAGGCCGTGCTGCGGTTCCCAGAAATGCTTTTCCATCAGGTTCCAGGTTTCTTCCAGATACGCAGTCGCATCGGAGAAACCTGCTTCTACCGCCTTGGCGTAGGCCAGGGCAACAAAGGCCAATCCATAGCAGTGATTGGTGGTGTCGACTTTTTCGCCGTCTCGCAATAGCCAGGTATAGCCGCCGGTGGCGGGATCACGGTGAGCATCGCGCAGGAACGTGATGCCATGCGCCACCGCGGCTCGATACTCGTCGCCGCCAAATGCTTGGTAGGCCATCGAGTAGTTGAAGACGAAGCGCGTGCTGCTGACCAAGTGGCGAGTGTGGCGATCATAGATTTCGCCATCGTCACGGAAGAAATGAAAGAAGCCGCCGTTAGGATCGATGCAATGCGGGTGATAGAAACGCATGGTGCTGGCGACATGCTCAAGCAGGAACTCCCGCGAGCGGAAATCGGGATGTTGCACGTCGTCGGGTTGCTGGCGTAACGCCATGTCGTTGCTCCGAAAAATAGAGGATGGCCCACGGAGCCGGCCCTCGTCCAGAGCCCTTCTCACTAGGCGTGGTAAGGTTACCACGGCCCTATTAACAGCACATGCCGCAAGACGGCAGGCCTAGTGGATCAGGTCACTTCCGGCGTGGCGATGCCGACGACTGCCGCTTGACCAGGGTGTACTTCATCACCTGGTGAACAGGGTTCTTGGAGCGGCCATTACGCTTGCGGCGGATGTCTTCGAGCATCAGCGAAACCGCGGCACGGCCCATTGCCGTGACGGGCTGGTGAATAGTGGTCAGTTCCGGCCAGACCGTGGTCGCCACCGGCGTATCGTCGAAACCGACCACCGTCAGGTCTTCGGGTATCCGCAAGCCCATGCCATGAGCCACCGCCATGGCCGCCGCCGCCATGTCGTCGTTGCTGGAGAAAATGGCGGTGGGGCGGCGTTTGAGATTGAGCAGCTGCGAAGCAGCCGTCAGTCCGGAGCGGTAGGTGAACATGCCTTGCGCAACATACTCCGCGGGAACTTCGATGCCGGCTTCGGCCATGGTGTCGAAAAACGCCTTTGTACGCAGAGCAGTCGGTGTGTGCTTGGGGTCGCCCTTGATGAAGCCGATGTCACGATGCCCCAGCTCCAGCAGATAACGCGTCATGGCGCGGGCGCCCTGGTAGTCGTCGATACGCACCGAGGTAACATCTTCCAATGGCGCCCCGGTCGCCACGGCGATCGTTGGAATATCCAAGGCATCCAGTTCTTGCAGCGTTTGCGGCGAGTCGCACAACGGCGGCGGCAGGATCACCCCATCCACGCCCGCATCCAGCAAACGCTGCGTCGCGGCGCGCTGGCTACGGATGCCGCTGCATTTTTCGATCAGCACCTGGCTTCCGCTCAAGCTGCTTTGTTCCAGGATGCCCAGCATGAATTGATTCAAATACGCGGCGCTGGGATTGCTGTAGAGCACGCCGATACGCGCGGTGCTGGAGGTGCGCAGGGAACGCCCCGCGAGATTCGGCCGATAGCCCAGCGTCTTGACCGACGCCAGTACCCGCTCGCGCATTGCCTGGCCAACATTGGGATTCTCGTTGATGACGCGGGAGGCGGTCATCGGAGATACGCCGGCATGCTTGGCGACATCCAGGATCGTCACCGCGCCGCCGGCTGGGCGTTTGCGCTTGGGCATCTTGACCTTTCGGGTCCGTGGTGGGCTTTGCGCCGCACAGCTGCGGCGCAACAGCCACTTAGCTTACTCGCTCGCCGCCGCGTCCGCCCTGGGGGCGCTGCCGAAATCGCCATCGGCTTCCGCCACGAGATAAGCGAAGACCGCATAGGCGGCGACGTTCTGTGCCAGCGCCTTGGGATCGATCTTGTCCAACGTATCGTCGGCGGTGTGGTGCAGGTCGAAGTAGTCGCTGCCGTCCTGCGCCAGCCAGCCCCAGGTGAGGCCCTTGGCGGAGAACGGGCTGATGTCCGGACCGGCGCCGCCTTGATCCGGCGCATACTCGATGCCGAGCGGTGCCAACGCCTTTGCGATCTGTTCCGTAGCGGCGCGGGCGTGCGCAGGGGCGCCGGTGTTGAATGCGTAGATACGTCCGGCACCGAAGTCGCTTTCCGCGCCGAGCTGGTGTTTGCGAAGGTCGCCCATGTGTTTGGCTGCGTACGCTATGCCGCCGTGCAGGCCCTGTTCCTCATTGGCGAAGGCGACCACGCGAATGCTGCGCTCGGGCGGCTGCTTCATCTTTCCGATCAAGTGACCCGCAGCCATGGTGATGGCCACGCCCGCGCCGTCGTCGACCGCGCCTGTACCCAGGTCCCACGAATCCAAGTGCGCACCGATCAGCACCACTTCGTCGGGCTTGGTACGTCCGGTGATTTCGCCAATGACGTTGTACGAAGTCGCCTGGCCATCCCAGCCGCAATCCAGCGCCATGCGGATGCTCGTGGGGCCGCGCGCCGCCAGCCGCGCCAACTGATTGGCATCGGGCACCGACAGCGCCGCCGATGGTACTGGCGTCAGGCCTTCATCAAAACGGGTGATGCCGGTGTGCGGCAGGCGGTGGGAATCGGTACCGGCCGAGCGCATCAGGAAACCGGCAGCGCCTTTGCGGATCGCGGCCGACGGACCTTTCGAACGGGTCGCGCCGCCGTTGCGGTAATCGCTGCCGTCGCGTGCGGCTTTCATCTGGTAATCCACGAACGCGATCTTGCCGGTCAACGAACCTTCCGGTGCGGCTTCGAGCGCGGCCAGATCGGCAAAGTGCACCACTTCACCTTCGACGGTACCTGCGGGACTGCCGCCCAGCGCGGTGATCGTCAGTGGTTGCGCGTAAGCGCCGAGGACCGAGGCGATTTCACCACGCCGTTCCCACTTGGGGAAAGTCACCGGCTCGATCCACACCTTATCGAAACCCAGCGCTTTGAACTTGGCCTGGGCCCAGGCCACCGCTCGCGCATCGGCCTCGCTGCCAGCCAAGCGTGGGCCGATTTCAGTCGTGAGCGATTCCACTACATTCCAGCCGGTGTTGTCCGCCAATGCCTGCTCACGCAGTTGCGCGGCGGCGGTCACTGCCGCTTCGGGGATACGGGTTTCGCGCTCGGCGGCGAATGCGGTGCCAGTCAGGCCAAGGGCGAGCAGAAGCGGTACAAGGCGCATGCGAATTCCCGTGAAAGAAGAAGCGCCGAGCTTAGTGGAGGCGGGTGGTTCCGGCTACCCCGTAAAGTCCACTTCAGCGTTCTACTTCTTCAGCGAATCGCGGATCTCGCGCAACAGCAGCACGTCTTCGGGCGTGGCCGCGGCCGGCGCGGGTGTCCGCACGCGGTTGTACGCTTTCAGGAACAGGAAAATCACCAGGGCGATCAGCAGGAAGTCGATGAGCGTCTGCAGGAACGCGCCGTACTTGAGCAGTAGCGCCGGCACGATCTCCTTGCCCGCCGCATCGATCTGCGCCTCCCGCAAGGTGATCGCCAGATCGCTGAATTTCACTCCGCCGGTCAGCAAGCCGACCGTGGGCATCACCAAGCCATCGACCAAGCTGCTGACGATCTTGCCGAAGGCGGCGCCAATCACCACGCCCACCGCCAGGTCCACGACATTGCCGCGCGAAACGAATTCCTTGAACTCGCTGATCATGCCCATGCTGTATTCCTCAATTACGGCGCTGACACGCCACCGGCGGAAACTATAGCGTGAGAATGTCGGAAGGCGTCGGTCGCGGCTGGAAAATGCGTTTTTTGACACGGATCAACGCTGATAAAAAGCGGATCAAAACGAATATGCGCTTTTATCCGTGCTCATCCGTGTTGATCCGCGTCTGATGCTTTAGTTGTGAGGCCGGCACCGGTATATAGCGTGACTCAGAATTCAACTGGCGACGATGGCGCCCTTCAACTCGGCGACGCCTTCCAGCGCGGCGACGAAATGATCGCCCGCCACCAACGGGCCGACGCCAGCCGGCGTACCCATGAACACCAGGTCGCCCGCGCGCAGCGCATATAGTTTCGACAACTCGTGCACGATGTCCGGCACGTCCCAGATCAGGTCGGCGAGCGATCCCTGTTGGCGCCGAGTGCCATTGATATCGAGCGTCAGTGAGCGCGAGGCCAGATCGCCCACATGTTCGGCCAACACCAATTCGCTGATGGGCGCGGAATGATCGAAACCTTTACCGGTATCCCACGGCAGCCCTTTGGCTTTCGCCGCGGCTTGCAGATCGCGACGGGTCAGGTCCAGTCCCACGCCATAGGCGATCACCAGTGCCTGGGCCTGAGCGTGGTCCAGTACCCCGGGCGGCGCATCTGTGCCCAGCGCCACGACCAGTTCGACCTCATGATGCAGGTCCTGGGTGGCGGACGGGTAGGGCACATCGGCGCCATTGATGACGATCGCATCGGCAGGCTTATGGAAGAATACGGGCTGACCGCGTTCGGCTTTGGACGCCGGCGCCGCGGCGCCCATTTCCTTGGCGTGATCGGCGAAATTGCGGCCGACGCAGAAGATGCGGCGAACCGGAAAGGTGCCGCCGCCACGAACGGGTACGCGCGGCGTCTGGGGAGCAGGAACGATATCGGTCATGGTTCCCGGCACTAAGCCGGAGGCTGGCTGGCGAAGAGGCCGGCCAGTTTATCGCGACAGTGGCATCGCCGGCTTGCGGATCACACGGTACTCGCCGTCCACCACGCGCGCGTCACGGGCGACGGGCTTGCCGCGCTGACGCAGCAGTTTGTATAGCAGGCCGCCCGCGATCATCGCGGCGCCGACAAAGACGCTGAAAAACACCAGCACGCAAAGCACCGCCAATCCCAACAAGCCAAAAGCCAGGCGCAATAGCGGGTGACGCGGTTTGCGCGGAGCAAAGGCGGAACGGAAGTTGTTGAAGTGGAAGTATGCGGACATCGGATCGGGTCGTGCCAAAATGGGGTTGGAACCGGTGCGCCAGTATCGGATGACGAAAAGATGACGGTGTGAGAACTTCGTTAAACGGTGCGCCGCTGATCACATTCGATCATCTGGAAGACGGCGGATTCGCCGAAGTCGAAGCGGTGATCGATGGCGATGCCGAGTCTTTATTGCTGTTTCGGCAGGGCCAGAGCGTCCGTGCTTGGCTTAACGTTTGTCCGCACGCCGGACGGCGGCTGGACTGGGCGCCCGGTAAGTTCTTGAAAAGCAAGGAAGGTCATCTGATCTGCGCTGCGCACGGCGCATCGTTCGAGCTTGGTGGTGGCGTATGCGTGGCGGGGCCCTGCAGGGGCGATTCGCTGCGAGCGGTGGCCGTGACTGTTGTTGAGGGTGAGGTACGACTGGCGTAGGGCGGGTGGAAGAAGGCTCTGCCTCTCGTAGAGCCGAGCTTGCTCGGCTGCTCTTGGGTCCGTGCACATCGAACAAGGAGCAGCGGAGCAAGCTCCGCTCTACGACAAGCGCCTTCAGGTTATTCGTTATCGATGGCCCGTTGCGACGGCTTCATTGCTACTGACCCGATGCTATCGCGAGGCGCAGCTCCGCTCTACGAGAAGCGCGGCAAAGCAGTTCTACGTTTCGGCGATGCAGTGCCCGCTACGCCGCAATGCATCCAACGCTGATTCCAACGCGGTTTCCTTCACCAGCACATAGTCGGTATCGAAGGTCGACAAGGCAAAGATGCCGATGCCGGCGTCCGCCAACGGCGCCAGCACGGACAGCAAAATGCCGGTCAATTGAAAGGGGAACGGGCCCTGCAACATCAGGCAGCACCAATCGCGTTCTGCCGATACGTCCGCCGGCACCATCGATTGTTCGCAGAGGATCGACAACTCTTCGGCTGTCCACGACGCCGTGCGAAAACCTTTGGGTTGGAACCAAGACGGCAACGCGTCATCAGGGTTCAGGCGAACGACGGCGAAGGTGCCCGGCAGCACCTTCAACGATAAAGAGATCGACGCAGGTGCCGTGTTCAACCGGCTCGCCCGTTGAACCAGAACAGCGCGTTGACCGCAGCCACCACCACCAGCGTATAGATCAGCGAAAGTGGCGCACCCACGCGCCAGAGTTGCCTGGAGTTGTAGTTTGCCGGCCCGGTCACCATCGAGATAACCGGGTTGGAGGCGGTCATCAGGTTGTTGGACGCCGACAGCGCCACGATCAATGCGAATGCGGTGGGGTTGCCACCCGCCGCCAAGGCCAGGTTGATCGCCATTGGCACCATCACGATGGTGGCGCCTACGTGGCTGATCACCAGCGAGAACGCGGTGGTCAGCAGCGCGATGGCGATTTCCAGCGCCCAGACAGGGATGCCCTCCGGCAGCCGCTCCACCGTATGCCCGGCGACCCAGGCCGCCGCGCCGCTACTGTCCATCGCCCAACCCAGCGGAATCAGCCCGGCCATCAGAAACACGGTTTTCCAGTTGATCGCCGCATACGCCTCGTCCATCCGCAGCACGCCGGTCAGCAGCATGCCGGCCACGCCGGTCATCAGCGTCAGCGACACCGGCAGCTTTGAAGTCAGCGCAATGACGATGGTGATGGCGAAGATGCTCATGGCGATCTTGAACTTATGCGGGCGTTGCTCACCCTTCGGGTAGTCGGTCACCACCACGAAGTCGCGGCTCTCCGCAGCCTGGCGCAGGTCCTGCCAGATGCTATGGAACACCAGCATGTCGCCGGCGCGCAGCGGCACCTCGCGCACGTCATCGCGCATCACCTTCTTGTCGCGATTGATCGCCAGCAGGCTGATACCAGACTGTTTGCGCAGGCGCAGATCGGCGGCGGTCTTGCCGATGAATTTGGAAGTCGGCGGCACCACGGCTTCGGAAATGCCGGCGCGGCTGGGATTGAACAAGTCGCCGAAGTGGCGCAGCCGCGAGGACATACGCAGGAACTGGTTCTGCGCGAAGTCGTGCACCTGCTGGCGCGGGCCCATCACGCCCAGCACGCTGCCCACCCAGATACGCATGTCGGCTGGCGGCGCCAACCGCGTGTCGTTGCCCGTCTGCAGTGCCAGCATCAACGGGGCGTCATGCAACGCTTCGGCTTCGCCCAGCGACATGCCCACCAGTGGACTCTCCGCTGAAACCACCAGCTCGAACACATCGCCTTCGATGCCATAGGTATTGGCGAAATAGCTCTCGGTGCGTGCCGGCGTTACGGAAGTCTCAGCCTCGTCCTTGAGCTTCTTGTCGCCGTAGAAGCGGAAGTACAGCAACGATGCCGCCAGCAGTGTCACGCCGATCGGCAGCGGCGCGAACATGCGCAGCGGCTCCAGCGTGGCCATGCCTGAAGGCAGGTTGTTGTTGGCTGATACCAACAGATCGTTCAACAGGATCAGCGGCGAATTGCCGACCATGGTCAGCGCGCCGCCCATCACGATCGCCGCGGAAATGGGAAACAGCAGCCGTTGCAGCGACAGCCCGGTGCGCGAAGACAGGCGTGAGGCGACGGGCAGGTAAAGCGCCATCACCGATGGGTTCTGCATGAACGACGAATTGAGGCCGGCGATGGCGGCGGTCATCAGCATCAGCCGCTGCTCGATGCCGTGTCCACGCCGCAGCAGCCACGACGCCAACCGGTTCAACGCACCCGTGCGGTCCAGGCCCGCGCCCAGGATCATGGTGGCGATGATGCTCATGACCGCGTTACCGGAAAACCCGCCGAAGATTTCTTCCGGTGCGATCAAGCCGGTGACGCCCAGCACCACCAGCACCACCAAGGCCACCAGATCGCCGCGGATGCGTTCGAACAGGAACATCGCCATCGTGAACACGACCAGCCCGAGAACGAGCTTCATGTCGTTGGTCAGCGTTAGCGCGTTTTCCATGAGGGCGGGGAGCCGGGAGTCGGGAATGGGGAGTGGCAAAAGCGGGATAGCAAAAGCGGGCGAATGTGTATGGGCGCTACCCGGAAGGCGGAGGCAGTTGCTTCTCCGATTCCTTAATCCCTATTCCCGATTCCCGGTCATAGAGCAGGTCCCACACGCCATGACCCAGCTTTTGGCCACGGGTTTCGAAATGCGTTTGCGGGCGCCAAGCCGGGCGCGGTACATGGCCACGCGGTCCCGCGCGATTGATCAGGCCAGGCGTGGCGTCCAACACGTCCCACATCTGCTCGGCATAGTCCCGCCAGTCGGTCGCCGCGTGCAAGCGGCCGCCGCTGCGCAACTTGGCCGCCAGCAAAGTGGCGAATTCGGGTTGAATCAGGCGACGCTTGTTGTGGCGTTTCTTGTGCCACGGATCGGGGAAGTAGATGCGCACTTCATCCAACGCGCCGTCGGGTACTTCGTTGAGCAGCACTTCGACAGCGTCGTGGTGATACAGGCGGACATGGTCGCTGCCGTCCTCGGCCAAGGCGTTCAACAGCCGGCCCACACCAGGCGCGTGCACTTCGATGCCGATATAGTCGCGCGCGGTATCGTTGGCCACGGCGTAGCGGAGCGCTTCGCCATTGCCGAAGCCGATCTCGAGCACGCGCGGCGCCTGGCGGCCGAACACCGTGTCGTAGTCGCGCGGCTTCCCCTCGTAATCCAGCCCATATCGCGGCCACAAGGTCTCGAAGGCGCGCTGCTGGGCCTCGGTGAAGCGACCCTGCCGCAGCACGAAGCTGCGTATCTGGCGGCGGCCTTCTTCCACCGTGAAGGGCTTGGGCGGAGTTTTGGCGCCGGAGCTGGAGAAAGGGTCGGTCATCGGGGACTTAGCCGATCAGTCCGTCGATGGGACTGGAGGCGGACGCGTTGCGCCTGCGCGGGATGCGTCCGGCGAGGAACGCTTCGCGCCCGGCCTCGACCGCCTTGCGCATGGCGCTGGCCATCAGGATCGGATTCTTCGCGCCGGCGATGGCGGTGTTCATCAGTACGCCATCGCAGCCCAGCTCCATCGCGATGGCCGCATCGGATGCGGTGCCCACGCCAGCGTCGACCAGCACCGGTACCTTGGCGTTTTCGATGATTTCCAGCAGGTTGTACCGGTTCTGGATACCCAGGCCCGATCCGATCGGCGCCGCCAGCGGCATCACCGCCACGCATCCGATCTCCTCCAACTTGCGGGCCAGGATGGGATCGTCGCTGGTGTAGACCATGACGTCGAAACCATCGGCGACCAGCTTTTCGGCGGCAACGAGGGTCTGCACGACATCGGGATACAGGGTTTTCTGATCGCCCAGCACTTCCAGCTTGACCAGTTTGTGGCCATCCAACAGCTCGCGTGCCAGGCGGCAGGTGCGCACGGCATCTTCGGCGGTATAGCAGCCGGCGGTGTTGGGAAGAATCGTGTAGCGATCCGGCGGCAGCACGTCGAGCAGGTTGGGCTCGTTGGGCGATTGGCCCAGATTGGTGCGGCGGATGGCGACGGTGACGATTTCGGCGCCGGCGGCGTCGGTCGCCAGGCGTGTTTCCTCGAAATCCTTGAATTTTCCGGTGCCGGTCAGCAGGCGGGAACGATAGGTCTTGCCCGCAATAATGAGCGGGTCGGTCGGATGAGTGTGGGGCATGCCGGGATTATCGCCGATGTTTGCCCATTCAGGGCCGCGGGCATCGATTGCGATCTTGGGAGATGGCGGACTGACTTATTGCGCGACCGGTTTATCCGCCGCCCAGCGCGTGGACGATTTCCACACGATCACCTGGCTGCAATACATGGGTGGCGTGTTGGCCCCGGGGAATGATTTCGCCATTCACCTCCACCGCCACACGGCGTTCGGCCAAGCCTTCGGCAAGCAGCAGCACGGTAATGGTGCTGTCGGCGTCAAGAGGGCGGTCTTGCCCGTTCAATTGGATTTCCATGCGGATATTGTCGCCGGTCGCTGCCGAGCGTGCATGTCTTTGTGTAGGCGAAATGGTCATGCAGATGGAACGGATCGAGCATTTCGTCGCAGAGCCGCCTTGCTCGCCGCTGGGGTCCAGGCGATGCGGCGGTGCAGCGTGAACGGCCCCGGACTTGATGAAACGATGCGCGCCATGCGCAGCCGTACGGCAGAATCCGGCGCGCGTTTGCACGACGTCATTTTCTTCTATAAATCCTCATTAGCCCCGGAGAATCCATGAAGCTTTCCAAATCGCCTGTCCGCTCGTTGCTGGCGGTCGCGCTGGCCGTTGCCGCGGCGCCTGCGCTGGCGCAGAGCACTACGTACTCGCAAACCGTCTTTTTCGGCGACAGTCTGTCCGATTCCGGCCATTTCCGGCCGGCATTAGTGCAGGCAGTCGGTCCGTCGGCGGCCATCCTGGGCCGCTTCACCACCAACCCCGGCCTGGTCTGGTCCGAATACATGGCCGAGTATTACGGCGGAGGTGCGATCAGCGCTAACCAGGGCGGCACCAACTATGCGGTGGGTGGCGCCCGGGTGGGTACCAATTCCAGCGGTGCGCTTGGGCCTATCCCTTCCGTCGCCAGCCAGGTCACCAGCTACCTGACCAGCACCGGCGGTCGCGCCGATGCCAATGCGCTCTATACGGTGTGGGGCGGCGCCAACGATCTGTTCGCCGTGGCCGCAGGCGCCCCGGCGCAAGCCACCATCACCGGTGCGGTCACCGCGCAGGTGGGTGCTGTAGGGGCATTGCAGAATGCGGGAGCGCGCTACGTGCTGGTGCCGACGGTGCCGGACCTGGGTGCAACGCCTGCGTTCCGCGCGCAGGGCGCGGTGGCGTCCGCCACAGCAACCCAGTTAGCAGACACTTATAACAACGCGCTGTACGCGGGTTTGAATAGCGCCGGTTTGCGCGTTATTCCGCTGGATACCTTCCATCTGTTGCAGGAAATCGTGGCCAGTCCGGCGGATTACGGGTTCGGCAACGTGACCGGCACCGCGTGCAGCCCGCAGCTCACGGCCTCGTCGCTGACTTGCAGTCCGCTGAACTACGCCACGCCCAATGCCCCGGATACTTATGCCTTCGCCGATGGCGTGCATCCCTCGTCCAAGGCGCACGGGATTCTGGCCGACTATGCGGTCTCGGTTATGGAAGGTCCTCGCCAGATCGCGCTGTTGCCGTATACGGCTTCGGTGCACGGCCGCGCGCGTGCCGAACGCGTCTTCGCCCACGTGGATGGCCAGCCGGAAGCCGATGGCATGCGCTGGTGGGGCGACCTGCGCGGCGACTTCCTGCGTTACGGGCATGGCAATGTCTACGACGGCGCGGGTCCGGTGGGTACGTTCGGTGTGGACTGGTCGCGTGGCGCGTTCGTGTTCGGCGGCTTCGGCGGGTATGGCCGCAACGAGTACGATTTCGGCCGCCGGGGCGGTAGCTTCGACGAATCGGACGCCACGCTGGGCGGTTTCGCTGGCTGGTACGGCGAAAGCGCATGGGCCAACGCCCAGGTCAGCTATAGCTGGATTTCCTACGATGTCGATCGCGAAGTCCAGCTGGGTAACGTCACTCGTCGCCACAGCGGATCGCCGGACGGCAGCAATCTAAGCGTCGGTCTGAGTGCAGGCTTCGAGATGGGTGAGGGCGGGCTGCGCCATGGACCTGTCGCCAGCGTGCTGGCGCAGCGAATCAAGTTGGATGGCTATGCTGAGAACAATGCCAGTTCCACCGCTTTGGCGTACCCGGATCAGGATTTCGACTCGCTGATCGGCAGCGTGGGTTGGCAGGCCACCTACACCATCACCGATCATCTGCGCCCGTACGCGCGGATGACCTACGACCACGAGTTCGAAGAAGCGGCTACGGAAGTCTTCGGCCAGCTGCAGTCGCTGCCTGGCACCCAGCCTTATGCGGTGCCAGGCCTGGAGGTGGACCGCAACTACGGGACCGTAGTACTGGGTGCCAAGAGCCAGTTGTTTGGGCTGGCCGCCGACCTCGGCGTCAGCACCACCGTCAATCAGGAAGGCGGCACGAACACCACCGCATTCGTCACGCTCAGCGGCGGCTTCTGATTTGTGGTTTCCTGCAATGCGGCGCCTGAATTACGGTGCCGCATTGCACTGGAGCGGGGCGCCGACATAGACTCGTCGCCGTCGCGCGGGTGTAGCTCAATGGTAGAGCTGTAGCTTCCCAAGCTACTGACGAGGGTTCGATTCCCTTCACCCGCTCCATCTTCTCCGTCTGCCTGCTGCCGTTTCGTCCGTCATCGCGCGGCCGCATGGGCGTGCCATGCTATCGGCCAACGATCCGCCGCCCACGACCATGAAACTGGCTGTCCTTTCGCGCAACAGCAAACTCTATTCGACCCGGCGGCTGGTGGAAGCGGCGCGTGAACGCGGACACAGCGTGCGAGTGCTGGATCCGCTGCGCTGCTACATGCGTATTTCGTCGGAAGGCTTCACCGTGCACTACAAGGGCAAGCCGGTCGGCGGCTACGACGCGGTGATTCCGCGGATCGGCGCATCGGTTACCCGTTACGGAACGGCCGTGCTGCGCCAGTTCGAGATGATGGGCAGTTACACGCCTAATCCGTCGGACGCCATCCTGCGCGCGCGCGACAAGCTGCGCGCGCACCAGCTGCTTGCCGCGCAAGGGATTGGTTTGCCGGTGACCGTTTTTGGCGACAACCCCGACGACACGGCCGACTTGCTGTCCATGCTGGGGCCGCCGCCACACGTGATCAAACTCAACGAAGGCACTCAGGGCGCGGGCGTCATGCTGACGGAGAAGTTGTCCGCATCGCGTGGCGTGGTGGAGGCGCTGCGCGGTCTGTATGCCAATTTCGTGGTGCAGGAATTCATCGGCGAGGCGGAGGGTGCCGACCTGCGTTGCTTCGTGGTCGGTAACCAAGTCGTGGCGACCATGCGGCGACAGGCGCCCGAAGGGGATTTCCGTTCCAACCTGCACCGGGGTGGGACCGCGGAGCCAGTGGAAGCCACTCAGGACGAAAAATCGATGGCGATCAGGGCCGCCGAAGTCCTGGGTCTGAGGGTGGCCGGCGTGGACCTGATCCGCTCCCGGCGAGGTCCTATGGTGCTGGAGGTCAATTCGACCCCAGGATTGGAAGGCATAGAAGCCGTCTGCAATGCGGATGTGGCTGGCCGGATTATCGAGTACGTGGCGGCGAAGTCTGAATAGGCCAGGAGGTCAGGGACCAGAGGTCAGAGGCCAAAGGCCAAAGGCCGAGCCGGATCTAGGCTCTTCGCTCCTCCCTGGCCCCTGCCCCTGCTTCACACATATTTAACATCGCCTTTAACAGTCGTTTAATCGAAAACCGCGTAGCCTTGTCCGGACCGCAGCTCTGCGTTCCTCCCAGTGGTGTTATCTGGAAAGCACAGGATTACGGTAATCGGGGCATTAGTTTGGCCCAAGCGGGTGACCACCCGCTTGGGCCTCGTTTTTTGCGCTCTCAAGTGACACTTGCTGCTATGAGCGGGGCTGGCTACATTCATCCCTCCCTCTTTCCTCATGACAAGGCGCAGCACATGTACCGGTTGACCCTCGCAGTGGTGATGATCGCAGTAGCGGTCACCGTGGAGGCGGTATCTTGAATAACGCTGAGCAGACCAAATTGTTGAACGAGCAGAATCTCGTCAATCAGATATTCGGTCAGGCAGCCGCCGGAAGCCGACTGATCCGTCGGCGAGAAACAATGATCGGTTCTCTGCGAACCACCACTCAGTGCAAAACCGTTGCCGAACGGCGCCGCGAGGCGCAGGACGCACAGGATGCGATGCGTCGCAATCCAACGGGCACCTACAATAAAGGAGGCTGATGCCTGATGCGCATCCTGGTCATAGAAGACAACAGCGACATCGCCGCCAACATCGGCGACTACTTGGAAGAGCGGGGCCATACCGTGGATTTCGCCGCTGATGGCGTTACCGGCCTGCATCTGGCGGTAGTCCATGAGTTTGACGCTATCGTGTTGGATCTGAACCTTCCTGGCATGGACGGGCTGGAGGTCTGCCGCAAGCTTCGCAACGAAGCGCGCAAGCAGACGCCGGTGCTGATGCTGACGGCGCGTGATTCATTGGACAACAAGCTAGCCGGATTCGATTCCGGTGCCGATGATTACCTGATCAAGCCGTTCGCGTTGCAGGAAGTCGAAGTCCGGCTCAATGCGCTGTCTCGCCGAGGCAAAGGCGTGCAGACACGAGTGTTGGAAGTCGGTGAGTTGGAATACAACCTGGACACGTTGGAAGTGCGCCGGCAGGGCAAGCTGCTCCAGCTCAACCCCACCGCACTGAAAATTCTGCAAGCGTTGATGGAAGCGTCGCCGGCGGTGGTGACTCGCCAGGAACTGGAAACGCGGGTCTGGGGCGAAGAGCTGCCGGACTCCGATTCGCTGCGGGTGCATATCCACGGTCTGCGCGCCGTCGTGGACAAGCCGTTCGACAATCCTTACATCCAGACCCGCCATGGGATCGGTTACCGCATCGCTGCGCCCGATGCCAGCAGCTGATCCACCTAAACGGAGCCGGCGAGCGGTCAGATTCCGCCGCCGGCTACGCACCCGCATCATCCTGTCCTTCCTCCTGTTCGGTACGGGATTGACGGCGCTGTTCGCGTATTTGACCGATTTCACTCGCGAGCGAGTCGAGAACCAACTGGTCGAAGACGTGATGAATCGCAATATCGACGAGTTCGCCCGGCGGTACTACAGCGATCCAGGCACCAGCCCCGATCTGCCCGTCCAGCAAATACGGGCCTATGTGTTCACCCCGGACAAATTCGACCGTGTCCGTGAGGAACGACCTGAGTGGGCTGAGCTTCCCAACGGCAATCACAACGTTTCAGGCGTAAACGAATCGGGCGACCCTTTCATCTACAAGCTGGCGGTGCGAAAAACTCCGACGGAATGGTTTTTTCTTGCCTATGACATTTCGCAAACGGCCAAGGGGCAGGAACAATTCATCAGGGCGATTTATATCTCCGTCCTTTTTTTCAGCTTGCTATCTCTCGTGGTCGGTTGGTGGGCGGCATCCCGGGTGATGAGTCCGGTGTCGGATCTTGCGGCGCGTCTGCGTGCCTATCGTGGCAGCAGTGATCCGCAACCGCTGGCGCCACACTTTCCGGAGGACGAGGTCGGCCAGTTGGCCGAGGCGTTGGATGATTATTCAGATCGCCTGACCGAGGTCGTGCAACGTGACCGCGAATTCAACGCCGACGTCAGCCACGAACTACGCACGCCGTTGGCCATCATTCGCGGTTCGGTGGAGTTGCTGTTGTCGCGGCCGGACCTGGATGAAAAAACCAAGACGCGCATCCTGCGTATCCAACGCGCCGAACAGCAATGCACCGACCTGATCAGCGCGCTGTTGCTGCTGTCGCGTAGCGAGCGTGGTCACGGCAACACCGATGTCGCAAAAGTGGCCGAACAGTTGCTGGATGCGCACCGTGCGCAACTCGGTGGCAAGCCGCTGACGCTGCGGGTGGAAGGCGAAAGTGGGTTGAGGGTCGATGCGCCTGAGGCCGCTCTGTCGGTTGCCTTGGGCAATCTGATTGGCAACGCGGTGAAGTACACCCTGGAAGGCGACGTCGTGGTGAAGCTGTTGCCCGACAGCGTGGAAGTCATCGATTCGGGTCCAGGTTTAAGCCCCGAAGATGCGGCACGCTTGTTCGAACGCGGCTATCGCGGCACTCATGCCGGCCACTCGCAAGGCGGCGGCATTGGTCTGTCGATCGTCAGCCGGCTTTGTGATCTATATGGCTGGCAGGTCGGCGTGCGTCCTGGCGAAGAGAAAGGAGTGATCGCCACACTGCGGTTTGCGCCGCGCCCCGCATCCTCACCGTGACGACAGCGATGAGGCCGTCGCAACGGCAAACAATAGGGAATAGCCGTTTGAAGGTGCTTTCGTAGAGCGGAGCTCGCTCCGCTGCTTTTTGCTTTTGCTTTTGCTTTCGCTTTCGCTTTCGCGTTTCCCAGGCAGGATCGAAGAGCAGCCGAGCAAGCTCGGCTCTACGACAAGCCGCTCGATCGAACCTGCAATGCGAGCGATACGCCGGGTAGGGGGGAGCTACTCCAACCAGCCATAACGATCCTCCGTGCTGCCGTCGAACAGACCGAAGAACAGCTGCTGGATTCGCTTGGTGACCGGCCCGGGTTTACCGGTGCCGACGGGTTTGCCATCGACCGATCGCAATGGCGTGATTTCCGCCGCCGTGCCGCACATCATCAGTTCGTCGCACAGGTACAGGTATTCCCGCGGGATGTCTCGCTCCACTACGGAGATGCCTTCGTCGCGAGCCAGGCGGATGATCGAATTGCGGGTGATACCGGTAAGGATCGACGCACTTGCCGGTGTCGTGTGCAGTTCGCCGTCGAACACCAGGAACAGGTTTTCGCCCGCGCCCTCGCTCAGCAATCCTGTCGACGCCAACGCGATGCCTTCGCCATAACCATGGCGCCTCGCCTCGCGGGTCACCAATTGGCCGGAGAGATAGTTGCCGCCTGCCTTCGCACCCGCCGGTAGTGTATTGGGCGCGAAGCGTTGCCAGCTGGAAACGCAGGCGTCGATGCCGTTCTCCATGCCGTCTTCGCCCAGATAGCGCCCGAAAGCCATGGCGGCCACCGCGACATCGATCGGCGTGTCGGCGGCGATGCCGATGCCACCGTAGCCGCGGAAGGCGACCGGCCGCAGATAGGCTTTGGTCAAGCCGTTGACGCGAACGACTTCACGGCAGGCGGCGTTGATTTCGTCCAGCGTGTAGGGAATATCGATGTCGTAGATCTTGGCTGACTGGAACAGGCGCTTGATGTGGTCGGTCAGCCGGAAGATCGCAGTACCCTGCGGTGTCTCATAGGCACGGATGCCCTCGAAAACCGAAGAGCCGTAATGGATGGCATGCGCCATGACATGCGTGGTGGCTTCCGCCCATGGCTTGATCGTACCGTTGTGCCAGATTTTCTCGGGAAAGTTCATGGCGGCTCTCCGTTGGGGTGGTTCGATTCTGCACCAATTGGGGACCGTGAGGCGTAGGTCGGCCGTAACCATATTGAGTGGAGCCGCTAGTGGAACCGGGCGCGTGTTGTAGGAGCGGCGTCCCTGCCGCGAGCTCTTCGCTTTTATCGCGATTTGACGGGAAGAGCTCGCGGCGGGGACGCCGCTCCTACAGGTCTAGAGGGTGATCCAGAAGCAACCGTAGTTGCGGCGCAGGCTGAACGAAGTTTCCGAGGGTGTGGCGCTGTTCTTCAGTGTCTGCACGATGCGCAGGCCGACGGGGCGCGGAAGCTGGGTGGTCTGCGGGTAGTAGCCGTCGGTATTCGTGTCCACTACGTTGCCGGCATCGTCCACTATCGGCGGCGGGGCTGGGCGTATCGGTACGATATCCACCAACGGGCGTTGCACCACCGCGTCCAGCCGGTCCAGTATCCGATGGGCGGCCGCATCCGAAGTTCCTGCCCACTGATAGACGCCCGCAAGCCGGTTGACGTCCTGTGCGCTGATGGCACCGGAAATCTGCGAAACCAGATCACTCAACGTACGCGAGCAACCTCCGCGATACAGATGGCTGGCGCTTGCGGAAGCTTCTGTGGCGGGAGACGGCAAGTGGTCCATCGCGCCGATATCCTCGCAGCGCTTATCGGTATAGACCGATTCCCCGGTCATCGTGGTACAGCGCTGCACGTCTTGTGCGGCGGCGGAAGGGATGTGGCCGATCAGCGCGCCGGGAGCTGTCAGTACCAGCAGGAACAGAACTAAAAATCGCATCTATCCAGCGTAACCGTGGTGGATCGGCAATGTCATCGGGCTGCCGCTGAGGAATGTGTGGATCGTTCAGATGAATGCTGGGTGCGGAGCACGAGCAGCCAGGTAGGAGCGGCGTCTCGCCGCGAGCTCTTGGCTTCTACCGTGATCTGACAGGAAGAGCTCGCGGCGAGACGCCGCTCCTACAACAGCAAAAACTTCTCCTACGGCAGCAAAAGCTGCTCCTATAAAGGATGTAAGAGGGTCAGCCGCCCCAGCCCAGCCGCTTCAATATGATCTGGGTGGGCTTGGACAGATTGAGGGTATAGAAGTGCAGGGCGGGCGCGCCGCCGGCGACCAGCCGTTCGCAGAGGCCGGCGACTACGTCGGCACCGAAATCGCGCACCGCTTCGGCATCGTCGCCAAACGCCTGCATGCGCTTGCCGATCCAGCGGGGGATCTCCGCCCCGCATGCTTCGGAGAAGCGCTTCAGCTGCGTGAAGTTGGAAATCGGCATGATGCCGGGAATGATCGGAATCTCCACACCCGCTTTGCGGGCAACATCCACGAACTGGAAATACGCGTCCGGGTTGTAGAAATACTGCGTGATCGCGCCGTCGGCGCCCGCGTCGACCTTGGCCTTGAAGTACTTCATGTCGGCCAGGGCGTCTTCCGATTGCGGGTGGGTTTCCGGATAACAGCCGACTTCGATGTGGAAGGCGTCGCCATGCTCGGCGCGGATGAATTCAATCAACTCCGAGGCGTAGCGCAGATCGCCGGGATGGCCCATGCCCGAAGGCAGATCGCCGCGCAGGGCGACAATGCGCTTGCAACCCAGGGCGCGATACAGCCGCAGCAACTCACGAATTTCCTCGCGGCTGCCACCGACACAGGAAAGGTGTGGCGCGGCATCGAAGCCATGGTGCTGGTGCAGATGGCGCACCGTTTCGGAGGTATAGCTAAGCGTCGAGCCGCCTGCGCCGAAGGTACACGACACATATTCCGGCGCATGCGTCTTGAGCTTCTCCGCAGTGCGGTCCAGCTGCGCCCGCTGCTCGTCGGTCTTGGGCGGGTAAAACTCGAAGGAGAGAGGGACAGCGGGCATACGTTTCCTCAGGCTTTGAGCGGCTGGCGCAGGTTGCGCCACCCGTACGCGACATCCAGCAGCGGAGCACCGCCGACCTCGATGGTTCTTTCCGATACGTAGGCGCCGCCTACGGACTCATAAAACTTGCGGAAAGGATTGCCGCCCAGCACCCACACGATCATCGACGTGAGGTTCTGTTGCAGCAAGGTTTCCGCGGTACTTTCGATCAAGCGCCGCCCGACACCGCGTCCCTGCCATTTCGGCGCCAGATAGAGCTTGTGCAGCTCGGCGACGTACGAGAGTTCCACATCGCGGTTCGGGCCCGCGCACGCAAAGCCGGCGATTTCCTGGTCCTGCGACTCGGCGACCAGAACGAAATCGCCATCGTTCGCCGACAGCAACGATCGCCAATAGTTCTCCTGGACCGCAGGGTCCATGGCACCCAGATACGTGTCCGGCACCAGCCCACGGTAAGTCGCGCGCCACGTGCTGATCTGCACGTGGGCGATACCGGAAACATCAGCCGGGACGGCGGAGCGGATTCGAAAAGACGCCTGCATCGGATCCCCAACAAAGAGCCGCGCGGCAGGTCGCTGCGCGGCGGTGACCAAGACGGGAGACCGGGTTGCGGCCTCCCGCTGCGGATCAGTAGCGGTAGTGGTCCGGCTTGTACGGCCCGTCCACCGACACGCCCAGGTAGTCGGCCTGTTCCTTGGTCAGTTTGGTCAGTTTCACGCCGATCTTTTCCAGGTGCAGGCGCGCTACTTCTTCGTCCAGCTGCTTTGGCAGGCGGTAGACGGTTTTTTCGTAGACGTCCTTGTTGGCCCACAGATCGATCTGCGCCAACGTCTGGTTGGAGAACGAGTTGGACATCACGAAGCTCGGGTGGCCGGTGGCGCAGCCCAGGTTGACCAGGCGGCCTTCGGCCAGCAGGAAGATCTCGTTTCCGCTCGGGAACACGAACTTGTCCACCTGCGGCTTGATGTTGATCTTCTTGACGCCGGGCAGGTTGTACAGCGCGTCCACCTGGATTTCGTTGTCGAAGTGGCCGATGTTGCACACGATGGCCTGGTTCTTCATGGCCTTCATGTGGTCGATGGTGATGATGTCCTTGTTGCCGGTGGTGGTGACGTAGATATCCGCCGTTCCCAGGGTGTCTTCGATGGTGTTGACCTCGAAGCCTTCCATCGCCGCCTGCAGTGCGCAGATCGGATCGATCTCGGTGACGATCACGCGGGCGCCGTAGGCACGCAGCGAGTGCGCCGAACCCTTGCCGACGTCGCCATAACCGCACACTACCGCCACCTTGCCGGCCAGCATCACGTCCATCGCGCGCTTCAGGCCGTCGGCCAGGGATTCGCGGCAGCCGTACAGGTTGTCGAACTTCGACTTGGTGACCGAGTCGTTGACGTTGATCGCCGGGACCAGCAGCGTGCCGGCTTCCATCATCTGGTACAGGCGGTGCACGCCAGTGGTGGTTTCTTCGGACACACCCTTCCAGTCCTTGACCACGTCGGTCCAGTAGCCCGGACGCTCCTGTTGCACGCGCTTGAGCAGGTTCTTGATCACTTGCTCTTCATGGCTGGACGACGGCGTGTTGACCCAGTCGCTGCCGTTTTCCAGCTCGTAGCCCTTGTGGATCAGCAGGGTGACGTCGCCGCCATCGTCGACCACCAATTGCGGGCCGAGTTTGCCATTGCCGAAGTTCAGGGCATCGAGCGTGCAGTCCCAGTATTCCTCCAGCGTCTCGCCCTTCCAGGCGAACACGGGGGTGCCGGTGACCGCAATCGCGGCAGCAGCATGATCCTGTGTGGAGAAGATGTTGCACGACGCCCAGCGCACATCGGCGCCCAAGTCGACCAGCGTCTCGATCAGCACGGCGGTCTGGATGGTCATGTGCAGCGAACCGGTCACGCGCACGCCTTTCAGCGGCTTGGTGGCGGCGTATTTCTTGCGGATAGACATCAGGCCGGGCATTTCGTGCTCGGCGATGTCCAGCTCTTTGCGGCCCCATTCGGCCAGCGAGATATCGGCGACCTTGTAATCGCCGTCGGTCGAGAAACTACGTACTGCGTTCATTCGTTTGGCTCCGGAAAAAGTGGCGAGCGGACTCGCATTCTTGACCGGGCGCCGTTACAAAAGAATCCTGCCGAGCCTGGCCGTGTCGTGAAAAGTCCGCACATGAAGTGCGGGCTTTGCGGAAGAATCCGCACACACCCGGTCGCAGCGCCCCTCGGCGAGGCGCGCCATTATATCGCTTGTTCCGGATGGAAAGATGACCAAAACGCCCGGGGCATGGGTTAGGCTTGGACTTGCTGCCATGCAGCAACGGCCGCCCGCCCCGCTCCGGGGTATGGCGGGGCCAGGGTGGGGTGCAGAATCGTTCGGACCACCGCCGGCTCCGTCGCACCGGAAGCGCAGGGCAGGTGGGTATCGCCGACCGACCGGAAAAACTTCGCTCAAATGAATAGCCCCCGCAGTCTGGAATTCGCTCCGCCCGATGTTCCGCTTCGTGAAGACGTGCGCCGCCTGGGCGCCCTGGTCGGCGACATGCTGGCCGAGCAGGTTTCCCCGGCGTTCCTGGATGAAGTGGAACGGGTGCGCACCACCGCCATCGCCCGCCGCCAAAGCAATGCACCCCCGCAGTCGCTGGCCGGGTTGCTGGCCGGCTTGGCGCCGCAAGACGCCGAATCGCTGATCCGCGCCTTCAGTACCTATTTCCAAGTAGTCAATATCGCCGAGCGCGTCCACCGTATCCGCCGCCGCCGCGATTACCAGCGTACCGGTAGCCGTACGCCGCAGCCCGACGGTTTGCACGATGCCCTTGTGAAGATGAAAGCCCAGGGCGTGACCTTGGAAGAACTTGCCGAATGGCTGCCGCGCATCGATATCGAACCGGTATTCACCGCGCATCCCACCGAAGCCGTGCGCCGCGCGCTGCTGGAGAAAGAGCAGCTGATGGTGGCCAGCCTGATCAACGACCTGGACGGCCAACGCACACCGGGCGAGCGCGCAACCGACATCGCCCGCTTCCGCATGGCGCTGACCTCCGCCTGGCAGACCTCCGACTCCTCGCCGGTCCGCCCGGGTGTGGAAGATGAGCGCGAGCACGTCGGCTTCTATCTGATCGAGGTGTTGTACCGGGTGATGCCGGTGCTCTACGAGACGCTGGAAAACGCGATCACCGAGGTCTATGGACCTTCGCCGGAAGTCACCGCGCATCTGCCCAGGTTGCTGCGCTTCGGCACCTGGGTGGGTGGCGACATGGATGGCAACCCGAACGTCGATGCCGGCACCATTGCCGCCACGCTGCAGGCGCAGCGCGCCGCCATCCTGACCCGCTACAAAAAGGAGCTGTGGCAGCTGACCTCGCTGCTTAGCCAGTCGACGTCGGTGGTCGGAGTTTCGCCCGAGGTGCTGGCGCGGCTGGAGGAATACCGTGCACTGCTGCCGAAGGCGGCGGCGCAATCGCGTCCGCGCCACGGCGACATGCCGTATCGGCTGCTCAACGACCTGATGCGCGAGCGCCTGCAGGCGACGCTTGAAGACCGGCCGGAAGGCTACGATTCGCCCGAACAGTTCGCCCACGACGTCGAGCTGATCCTGTGCAGTCTGGAAGCCAACCGCGGCGTCCACGCGGGTTGGTTCGCGGTGCGCCGACTGGCCTGGCGGGTGCGTAGCTTCGGCTTCCATCTGGCACGGCTGGACGTGCGTCAGGAGTCCAGCGTGCACGCACGCGCCGTGGCCGCAGCGTTGGGCGACGACGATTGGGAATCGCGCGATGCGGTGGAGCGGGGTGCCTTGCTGGGCGCCTACGCCAGCGGCGAAAAGACATTGCCTGCGGCAGACGATGAAACCAATCAACGGCTGGATGCCGTGTTCGCCACCTTGGCCGACGCCCGCCAGCGGCACGGCACTGAAGCACTGGGCGCCTACATCATCAGCATGGCGCACAACCGCGCCGACGTGCTGACCGTGCTCGCGCTGGCACGCCGCGGCGGATTGGTCGACGCTGACGGCCATGTGCCGCTGGACATCGCGCCGCTGTTCGAAACCGTGGGCGATCTGCAGCACGGCCCCGATACGTTGCGCGATCTGGTCGCCGATCCGGTCTACCGCGCTCATTTGGCCGCGCGCGACAACGTGCAGATGGCGATGCTGGGCTACTCCGATAGCGGCAAGGATGGCGGAATAGCCGCTTCGCGTTGGGGCTTGCAACGCGGCCAAGTGGAGCTGCTGCAGGCGGCCAAGGACCTGGGCATCAAGCTGACCTTCTTCCACGGTCGTGGCGGTTCCATCAGCCGCGGCGGCGGCAAGACCACGCGCGCGGTGGATGCCTCGCCGCGCGGTAGCGTGGACGGGCGGTTGCGGGTGACCGAGCAGGGCGAGGTCATCCATCGCAAGTACGGCATCCGCGCGTTGGCGCTGCGTTCGCTGGAGCAGGCGGCCGGTGCGGTGCTGGTGTCCAGCCTGCGTCCGCGTCCGCCGGAGCCGCGCGAAGCACAGTGGCGGGAAGTCATGGAGCGCGTCTCCACCGAAAGCACCAAGGCCTATCGCGCCTTCGTCGATGCGCCGGGTTTCATGGATTACTTCCGCAATGCCACGCCCATCGATGTGATCGAACGCATGACGTTGGGTTCGCGGCCGTCACGCCGGCTGGGCCAGGACGCGGCGCTCACCAATCTGCGCGCGATTCCCTGGGTGTTCGCGTGGAGCCAGGCACGCGCGGTGATTCCTGGTTGGTACGGCGTTGGCAGTGGTCTGAAGGCGGTGGTCGATGCGGGCGGCGAAGAGACGCTGCGTGAAATGGCTCGTGATTGGCCGTTCTTCAAGACTTTCCTCGACGACATTTCCATGGTGCTGGCCAAGGGCGATCTGAACATCGCGCAGATGTTTTCGCGCATGGCCGGACCGCTGCATGACGAATTCTTCCCGCGCATCGAGAACGAACATGCAATCACCCTGGAATGGGTGATGAAGTTGAACGGCAGCGAATGGCTGCTGCAGCACGACCAGCGGCTGGCGTTGTCGATCCGGTTGCGCAACCCCTATATCGACCCGATCAGCGTGCTGCAAGCGGACCTGCTGAAACGTTGGCGCGACAGCGGCCGCGAGGATGACAACCTGCTGCGCGTGCTGGTGGCCAGCATCAACGGCGTGTCGCAGGGTGTGCAGAATACAGGTTGATCGATTGCACGTTCGCGGTTGTAGGAGCGCCGTCCTCGGCGCGAGCTTTTGCTTTGTACCGCGCAATTAGCGAAGAGCTCGCGGCCGGAGGCCGCTCCTACAGAATCAGGATCAAATGGGGCATGCGGACAAAAGCATTGGATACCTTTTGTCCATGGTTGGTGAATGCGTGTCGGTATCTATGGGATTTCGGTCGCGACTCACGTCGCTCCCACAAAGGCGCGGTCTATCCCTGTGGGAGTCGCACCGGCATGCCGGTGCGGGTGAGTCGCGACCGGAACAATCAAGCAGTACAGAAATTCGGCCTTTGTAGGAGCGCCGTCCCGGCGCGAGCTTTTGCTTTGTACCGCGGCAACTAGCGAAGAGCTCGCGGCCAGAGGCCGCTCCTACAGAATCAAAAGCGCACGGCCAGCGCGATGACGATCAGCCGTCCAGCTCGCTCCAACGTCGATACGCGGTGTCCAGCTCAGCCTGCAACGCTGCAAGCGCTTCATTGGCTTTGAGCAGTGCGGCGGCATCTTGCTGATAGAAGCTGGGATCATTCATCGCCGCGGTGCGCTGTGCGATCTCCGTTTCCAGCGCTTCGATCCGGGCAGGCAATTGTTCCAGTTCGCGCGCGTCCTTGTAGCTGAGCTTGCGCTTGGGTTCCGCCGCGGCAGGCGCTGCGGCCGCAGCTGAAGCCGGTACCGGTTTGGCGGCAGTGTCGGGTTCGGTCGCGAACAGAGCCGCCGGCCGCTGGCGCACCCAGTCGCTGTAGCCGCCCACGTAATCCGCCAACCGTCCTTGGCCTTCCAGCACCAGGGTGCTGGTGACCACGTTGTCCAGGAATTCGCGGTCGTGCGAAACCAGCAGCAGCGTGCCTTTGTAGTCAATCAGCAATTCTTCCAGCAGTTCCAGCGTTTCCACGTCCAGATCGTTGGTGGGTTCGTCCATCACCAGCAAGTTGGAAGGCTGTGCGAACAGCTTGGCCAGCAACAGCCGATTGCGTTCGCCGCCGGACAGGCGGGTGATGGGGCCGCGGGCACGTTCCGGCGAGAACAGGAAATCCTGCAGGTAGCCGATGATGTGCTTGCGACTGCCGTTGATCTCGACGAAGTCGCTACCCTCGGCCACGTTCTCCAATGCATTGCGGCTTTCATCGAGCTGGCTGCGGTGCTGGTCGAAATAGGCGATCTGCAATCCGGTGCCCAGCGTCACTTCGCCCTGCTGCGGTTTCATCTCGCCCAGCAGGATTTTCAGCAACGTCGATTTGCCCGCGCCATTGGGACCAATGATGCCCACGCGATCGCCGCGAAAGATGGTCGTCGACACGTTGTCCAGCAGCACCCGGCCGTCATAGGACTGAGTGATGTGCTTGGCTTCAATGACTTTCTTGCCGGAGTTCTGCGCGGCGGCGGTTGCCATCCTGACGTTGCCGGTCAGGTCGCGGCGCTGCGCGCGTTCGCGGCGCATCGCCTTCAACGCGGTCACGCGGCCTTCGTTGCGGGTGCGGCGTGCCTTGATGCCTTGGCGGATCCACACTTCTTCCTGTGCCAGCAGTTTGTCGAAACGCGCGTTCTCCTGCGCCTCGGCATGCAGCCGCTCTTCGCGGCGGCGCAGGTAGTTTTCGTAGTCGCCGGGCCAACTGGTGACCTGTCCGCGATCGATCTCGACAATGCGGGTGGCCAGCGAACGCAAGAAACTACGATCGTGGGTGACGAAAACGATGCTGCCTTCGAACTGCTTCAGGAAACCTTCCAGCCAGGCGATCGCATCGATATCCAGGTGGTTGGTGGGCTCGTCCAGCAACAGGATGTCGGGTTTGCGCACCAGCGCCTGCGCCAGCAGCACGCGGCGCTTCATGCCGCCCGACAATGCGGCGAAGTCCGCGTCTTCGGGCAATTCCAGTTTGGCCAGCACCTGTTCCACGCGCCGGTCCAGATCCCAGCCGTGCTGCGCTTCGATCTGGGTCTGGGCCTCGCCCATCGCGTCCATATCGCCGTCCGCCAGTGCATGGTGATAGCGCGCCAGCAGGTGGCCCAGGTCGCCCAGGCCTTCCGCGACCACGTCGAACACCGTGCCGTTGGTGTCCTGCGGCACTTCCTGCGCCATCCGCGCGACCACCACGCCGTTCTGCAGCCGTACCTCGCCGTCGTCGGCTTTCAGTTCGCCGGCCAACAGCCGCATCAGGGTGGATTTGCCCGCACCATTACGCCCCACGATACAGATGCGCTCGTTGGGTTCAATGTTGAGGTCGACGTGTTCGAGTAGCAGCGGCCCGCCGACACTGAAGTCGACCCGCTGGAGTTGCATTAAGGACATCCGGCCATTGTACTGCGCCGGACCGGCGGACGCGGCGTTGCCCTCGTAGAGCGGAGCTTGCTCCGCTGTTCTTCTCCGTCGGTAGCAAGCAAAGCAGCGGAGCAAGCTCCGCTCTACGAAAAGCGCCTTTAATCGGCTACTCCATATCACCTGCCGTTGCGACGGCCCCATTGCCACTGACTCGGAGCCATCACGGGGCGCAGCTCCGCTCTACGAGGACCTAGCTACTGAAACCCATACCTGACCACATGAAAAAACACCGGTGCGGCGAATACCACCGAATCCAGCCGGTCCAGGATGCCGCCGTGGCCTTCGATCATTTCGCCCCAATCCTTGGCGCCCAGGCTGCGTTTGACCGCCGACAGCGCCAGCCCGCCCAGGAATCCGCACAGGACGATCAGCAGCGACAGCAGTGCGGACTGCAGCGGTGTGAACGGGGTGATCCACCACAGCGCGGCGCCGATGCCCGCCGCCGCCAGGCCACCGCCGACCAGGCCTTCCACGGTTTTCGACGGGCTGACCTGCGGCGCCAACAGATGCTTGCCGAACAACTTGCCGAATACGTATTGCAAAACATCGCTCAGCTGCACCACCAGCAACAGGTAGAACAACAGCATCAGGTTCTGCCCTTCATAGCCAGGGATGCGCAATAGCATCAGCGCCGGCGCATGGCTCAGGCAGTACACCGTCAGCATCAGCGCCCATTGGATCTTGGTGTTGCGCTCCAGGAACTGTTCGGTATCGCCGGATAACGCGGATACCGCCGGCAACAGCAGAAAGCCATAGACCGGAATGCACATGACGAACAAGCCATACCAATCCGTGCCGATCAGCCAGTACTGCAGCGGAATGGCGACGTAGAAGCACAGGCACAGAGAAAAATGATCGCCGCGCCGGGTTGGCGTGAGGGTGACGAATTCGCGCAGCGCGAAGAACGACAACAAGCCGTAAAGCACCAACGTGGCGACCTTGCCCAGCACGAAGCAGGCCACCAGCACCGCCACCATCACCCACCAGGCGCGGATGCGGGCGTTGAGGTTGTCGATGACCGCGCCGGGTTTGCGCCGGCCCAGCAGCCAGCCGATAGCGCTGGCGAGCAGCAGCAGCGCGATCACGCCACCGATGACCCACCAGAACTTCATAGGCGCACGTGCGATGGCCGCCTGCAGGAAGCTATCCAATTGCTCGGTGGGAACGGTCAGTTTCATGCCAGGTCCACCACTGCCTGCCAGGCGCGCTGCAGGAAGACCGCTTTGTCTTCACCTTGCCGCAAATCCACCGGCGCACCGAAACGCACAGTGCACACCAACGGCACGGGAACCGGGCTGCCCTTAGGCAGACAGCGACGCGCATTGTCCAGGTATACCGCGATCAATTCGACGTGCGGGTAGCGCTGCGCCAGATGAAACAGACCGGATTTGAACGGCTGTGGAAGGGGCTCGTAGTTGCGTGTGCCTTCCGGAAAAATGATCAGCGAGTCGCCCGCATCCAGGGCGTCGTAGAGCGGTTGCAACGGGTCGCCTGCGCATTTCTCGCGGTCCCGTTCGATCAGCACCGCATTGAAGCCGCGCCGGGCGATCACTTCGCGAATCCCGCTGCCCCAGTAATCGCGCGCGGCCACCGGCCGGGTACGAGCCCGCAGTCCGGGCGGCAGCGCCGACCACAACGCCACCGTATCCAGGTGGCTGGCGTGATTGGCGAAATAGATCCGTTGTGTTGTCGAGGGCTGGCTGCCGCGCCAGCGCGGATAGGCGCCAATGAAAAGTTTTACCGCCGCGACCAGCAGGCGCGACAGCATCAGCCGCCTGCCTGCAGCTGCGCGGCAATGGCGCGGGTACGACTAATGCAAGTAAGCAGTGAACCGGCGGCAATCACGCCGCTGCCGATGATCAGGCTGTAGTCGCTGCCGAGGGTCATCCGCTCGGCGATGGCCAGCAGGCAGGCGGCGGTCAGTACCGCCATCCGGTGTTGCTTGGCCATCGGGCCGCGGAAATCCTGCGCCAGTCCCAGGCTGCCGCCGAAGATGCGCACATAGGCGGTCAGGGCCGCCAGTAGTGCGCCCAACCAGCCCAGCCAGGGCGTGAAGGCCGCATAGCCCAGGCCGACGATCAGCAGCGAGTCGGCGATACGGTCGGGGAATTCATTGAACAGCGCACCGGTTGCGGTCTGTTTGCCGCCTTCCATCGCGACCATGCCATCCAACAAGTTGCAGACCAGCCGCAGTTGTACGCAGATGGCGCACAGCAACAGACCAGGCACGGTGGGCGACCAAACCAGCATCATCGCGCCAAGAGCGGCGAAGAAGATGCTCAATACCGAGATCTGGTTGGGCGTGATGGATGATTGCGCCAGCGCAGCACTGAGCTTCGCAGCCCAGCCGCTGGCACGCGCGGCGATCGGTCGTCGGTCGTTGGTCCCCATTGCGACGATGGTAAGCGAAAGCTTTGCGGAGCGTGTGCGGTAGGGCGGTCGAATGCGGAAAGCCGTTCCGTAAGCGCCCGCTGGCCTAGGCGGGAGAACCGGTCGATGAAGCACGCGTGTCCGCTACGCCCACACGGCTGGACACCGGATTCCGCCGGGAATGTGCGCGGTCTCGCAGTTCAGTCGTTGCCACTGCCGCGCTTGATGGCCGGCCGCGACTCCACGGCCGCTCCAACACAATATTGACGCGGTTTCTACTACACCTAATTCAAGCTAACCGCACCCGCAACCGCGGCCATTGAAATGCGCGACATCTCTCCTTAATTGCGCGGTATGTCGTTGCGAACGGTGACGTATGAGGGCGGCCCGCGCCGGTACGCGCAACGCCTTCCTGGAACTTCTCCAGGCGCCGTGCCATGGCCGTGGCGTTTGACTTCCTGCGCGACTCTTCGCGGGCCACTCGACCATCGCGCAACCGTGGTTGATATGAGGAGCACATCATGAACGTAAGGCATTTGACTCCACGCCATCGCGAACGCGCGTCCCAGCTACGCGAGAGTGGCGATCCCTTGGTGAACCTGCAGCGGCAGATGGACCGGCTGTTCGACGGTGTGATGCGCCAGTTCGACCGCCCCATATTCGACCGGCCGTTGTCCCGGTTCGGTTTCGACCGTGAAAGCGATTGGCCCGGTGTCGAACTGAGCGAACGCGACAAGGAACTGGTACTGACCGCGGAACTCCCGGGCATGAGCGAGCGGGACGTCGAGGTGCTGCATGAAGGCGACGGCTTGCTACTGCGTGGCGAGCGCCGCGATGTTCGCGAGGATGCCGGCCGCCGCTACAGCGAGTATTACTACGGCCGTTTCGAACGGCGCATCCCGATAGAAACCGACGTCGAGTGGGACCAGGTCAAGGCAGAGTTCCGCGACGGACTGCTGACGGTGACTTTGCCGAAGACACCGCGAGCACAGGTGGGCAGGCGCATTCCCATCAACCGCGGTGATGATCAGGACCGGACGCCCACGCCGTAAACCTTCTGGTTGGTCCCCGCCGGCAACGACCATCTGACGGACTCGTCCCATGCGTATCGCCCATATCGCACCTTTGTATGAATCGGTACCGCCGCGCCTGTATGGCGGCACCGAACGTATCGTGGCTTATCTGGCCGATGCGCTAGTCGATCTGGGCCACGATGTCACCGTCTTCGCCAGCGGCGACAGCAGCACCCGTGCCGAGCTGGTTTCGGCGCGGGCGCTCGCCTTCCGGCTGGACCCTCATCCGCTCAAATCCGACCTGGCCGCGCATCTGTCGATGCTGCATGAAGTACGTCGCCGCGCCGACGAGTTCGATCTGTTGCACTTCCATGTCGATCTGCTGCATTTCCCGTTGTTCGAAGACATCGCCGAACGCACCGTCACTACGTTGCATGGCCGCCTGGATCTGGAGGATCTAGCCGGCATCTATCAACGGTGGCCGCGCTTTCCGCTGGTGTCGATTTCCGATCGGCAGCGCCTGCCGTTGCGATTTGCCCACTGGGTCGGCACCGCGTATCACGGCTTGCCTCCGGAATTGCTGGAACCCCCCGCCACGCCCAGCGGGGGCTACGTGGCATTTCTGGGGCGCATTTCGCCTGAGAAGCGGCCAGACCGCGCTATCTCCATCGCACGGCGTGCCGGCCGGCCGCTGAGGATGGCAGCCAAGGTCGATGCGGTAGACGTAGGCTACTACCGCGAAGAGATCGAGCCGTTGATGACGGGAGGCGGTGTTGAGTTCATCGGTGAGATCAATGATGCAGGCAAGCGCCTGTTCCTGGGCAACGCCGATGCGCTGCTATTTCCGATCGATTGGCCGGAACCTTTCGGGCTGGTGATGATCGAGGCAATGGCGTGCGGAACGCCGGTGATCGCTTGGGATTGCGGTTCGGTACGCGAAGTAATCGACCATGGCGTGACCGGTTTCATCGTCGATTCGGAAGAGCAGGCGGTGGAAGCGGTGGCGCGTTTGCCGGAGCTCGATCGTGGCGAGATCCGGCGCGTGTTCGAACGGCGTTTTTCGGCACCGGTCATGGCCAGGCGCTATCTGGAACTCTACGAGTCGGTGCTGACGAGTTCTGCTATGGGCGCCGATATGTCGCCTACACGGTCGCTTTCACCCACGCTGCCCGCCCAGCCGGCAACGGCGCTGGTCTATAGCGCCTGATCCTGCGGCATGCTGACCACGGTCCCCGGCAACATCCAGACCAGCTATTCGCTCAAAGAGGGCGACAGTTTCCTGGTATGCGACGCGCAAGGCGACATCTACGGCGATTCGGACGGTTTGTTTCATGAGGGCACGCGCACGCTGTCGCGCCTGCGTCTTTGCCTCGACGGTGATCAACCTACTTTGCTGAGCGCGGCGATTGCGCAGGACAAAGTGGTGTTCACTTCGCATCTGACCAACCGGCCGCTGCCGCCGATCGGTGGCAACCCAGCGGCACAGGGCGTGATCCACATAGAGCGTTCGCGATTTTTATGGAGCGGACGTCTGTACGAACGTGTCGACTGTGTGAACTACGCCGAGAACGAAGTCGTCCTACCGCTGCTGATTGAATTCGGTGCCGATTTCCGCGACATGTTCGAGGTGCGCGGCATGCAGCGGGCGCGCCGCGGCGATTATCCGCCGGTGGACCTGAGTACGGATGCGGCGACGCTGCGCTATCTCGGTCTGGATGGGACCCTTCGCAGTACCGTGATCAGTTTTTCGATGTCGCCATCGTCGTTGACCGAAGAGAAGGCCCGGTTCGATGTGCGGCTGTTGCCTCATCAGGGATTCGAGCTGTATCTGGAAGTCGGTACCGAACCGTCACGGCCAGGACGCGAACGCTACCGCGCCGCGACCATCCAGGCGCGGGGCTCGATGCGCGCACGGCGGCGCTCCGGTGGGCGGCTACGCGGCGGTGGCTTGCTGTTCGATGCCTGGCTTGAACGCTCGCGCACCGACATCGCATTGCTGGCCAGTGAGTTGCCTTCAGGCCGCTATCCCTATGCGGGTATCCCGTGGTTCTCAACGCCCTTCGGCCGTGACGCGATCATCACCGCCTTGCAGACGCTCTGGATCGACCCCGGCCTGGCGCGCGGCGTGCTGAAGTTTCTGGCCGAACGCCAAGCGCAGGAGACGTCCGCCTTCCGCGACTCCGCACCGGGCAAGATCATGCATGAGTCCCGCAAGGGCGAGATGGCCGCGTTGGGCGAGATACCGTTCGGGCTGTATTACGGTGGTGTCGACACCACGCCGCTGTTCGTGATGTTGGCCGGTCGTTACTTTCGCCGCACCGGCGACCTCGCGTTGTTGGAAATGCTATGGCCTGCCTTGCGGCAAGCGATGGAATGGATTGAGCGCAGCTGCGATGCCGACGCCGATGGCCTGCTGGCCTATGCGCGTGGTGAGGCCAGTGGGCTGGCCAACCAGGGCTGGAAGGACAGCGGCGACTCGATTTTCCACGAAGATGGCAGCATGCCGAACGGACCCATCGCACTCGTGGAAGTGCAGGGTTATGTGTTCTCCGCCTTGGAAGCCATGGCCTCGCTGGCGGCGATGCGTGGGGAAGAAGAAGCCGCCATCCGCTGGCGGATCCGCGCCGAACGAACGCGCGAAACCGTCGAAATGCGGTTCTGGGACGAGGCACTGGATTTCTATGCGCTGGCGCGGGACGGCGAGGGACGCATGTGCCGCGTTCGCGCCTCCAATCCGGGACATTTGCTCTACGTTGGCCTGCCTCAACTGTCGCGGGCGCAGCGGGTGATCGCGCAGCTGTGCTCGCCTCCGTTCGACAACGGCTGGGGCGTGCGCACGCTGGCCTCGGATCAGCCGCGCTTCAATCCCATGTCGTACCACAACGGCTCGGTATGGCCACACGATGTCGCGCTGTGCGCCGCCGGCATGGCGCACTACGGCGCGCGCCGGCAGAGCATGCACCTGTTGGGTGAAGTGTTCGAAGCGGCCACGCATTTCGGCATGCGCTTGCCGGAATTGTTCTGCGGCTTTCCGCGTGTAACGGGCGAACCGCCTATCGCCTATCCGGTTGCCTGCCTGCCGCAGGCGTGGTCGGCCGGATCGGTGTTCATGCTGTTGCAGGCCTGCCTGGGTCTACAGGTGGATGCCGCGCGCAGCGAGGTGATCATTGATCACCCGCAGCTGCCTTACGGCGTGGATCGATTGCGTGTCGAACGCCTGGACGTCGCCGGCGCTCGCGTGGACCTGATGTTCGAACGCGTCAGCGACCGCGTACTGGCCGCGCATGCCGGCGGCTCGCCAGAGGTACGAGTGACGGTGCGGTTGTAGCGTTGCGATTTATGCGTGGCTCGGCCGACTTTGTTTCTTCAATAGCTAAAATATTGGACACGGATTGACACGGAAAGAAGCGGATAAAGCATTGATGCTTTTCATCCGTGTTTATCTGTGTTGATCCGTGTCTAGAGCTCTTTAGCTTTGGGTCGCGACCAAACAAAAAAAACGGGCCACTTGCGCGGCCCGTCTGTCTTTCCTGGCGAAGAAGAAGCCGGGGCTTACTTCAACCCGGCATCCTTGCGCAGCGCTTCGGCGCGGTCCGTCTTTTCCCACGAGAACGCGGTAGCGGTGTGCTTCTTGCCGGCGCTGTCGACGTAGCCGATTTCCTGCGGCTTGCGGCCGAAGTGGCCGTAGGCGGCGGTCTGCTGGTACATCGGATGGATCAGGTCGAGCATCTGGATGATGCCGTACGGGCGCAGGTCGAAATGCTTGCGGATCAGCTTCTCGATCTTCTGGTCGTCGATTTTGCCGGTACCGAAGGTGGTCACCGAGATCGACGTCGGCTCGGCCACGCCAATCGCATACGACAACTGCACTTCGCAGCGGTCGGCCAGGCCGGCAGCGACCACATTCTTGGCCACATAGCGCGCGGCATAGGCGGCGGAACGGTCCACCTTGGATGGATCCTTGCCCGAGAACGCGCCACCGCCGTGACGGGCCCAGCCGCCGTAGGTGTCGACGATAATCTTGCGGCCGGTCAGGCCGCAGTCGCCCACCGGTCCGCCGATCACGAACTTGCCGGTCGGATTGATGTGGAACTTGGTGCCCTTGTGCAGCCACTTGGCAGGCAGCACCGGCTTGACGATGTGCTCGCGCACGGCTTCGACCAGATCCTTCTGCTTGATGTCCGGATCGTGCTGGGTGGACAGCACCACGGCGTCGATCGCCACGGCCTTGCCATTCTCATAGCGCAGGGTGACCTGGCTCTTGGCATCCGGGCGCAGCCACGGCAGCGGGGAGTTCTTCTTCTTGCGCACCTTGGCCTGCTGTTCGACCAGGCGGTGCGACAGGTGGATGGCCGCCGGCATGTAGCTGTCGGTTTCGTTGGTGGCGTAGCCGAACATCAAGCCCTGGTCGCCAGCGCCTTGCTCTTCGGGCTTTTTGCGGTCCACACCCTGGTTGATGTCAGGGGATTGCTTGCCGATCAGGTTCAGCACGCCGCAGGTGGCGCCGTCGAAGCCGACGTCGCTGCTGTCGTAGCCGATGTCCACGATCACCTTGCGGGTCAGCGCTTCCAGATCGATCCAGGCGGAGGTGGTGATTTCCCCGGCCACGATGGCCACACCGGTCTTGACCAGTGTTTCGCATGCCACGCGGGCGCGCTTGTCCTGGGCCAGGATGGCATCGAGGACGGCGTCGGAAATCTGGTCGGCGACCTTGTCCGGATGGCCTTCGGAGACCGATTCGGAGGTGAACAGGTAGTTGGACATCGGGCTTATATCCCTTGATTCGGATGAAAAGATGGGTGCGCATGATACACGCGCCGGGCGGAACGTGCATTCTGCCCCGTTCACGGTGCCCGTGGGGTTAAACAGGCGGTCATCGGCGGCTGTCATGTGTCTGCCGCAAAACCGCAATGGCAGTGTCGCGGATCGGTAGCAGGCTGCGCGCAACCCGACGAGCCTCCTGACATGCGCCCGCTGGAACAACAGATCGCCGAACGCTACCCACAGTGGTTCCGAGGCCGCCGAGCCTGGGTGGCCCGCCCGCTGTTGAAGACCTTGGGCAAATGGTCCCGGCTGGATGCAGCGTACGGTTTCCTGGCGGCGCACACGCATCTGCGCGATTTCGCCTTCCTTGAAGCGGCGATGGATTTCCTCAACCTGCGCTACGTGGTGGATCACGTCGAACGCCGGAGGATTCCTGAAACCGGCCGGTTGTTGATCGTCGCCAATCATCCATCCGGTGCGCTGGATGCTATGGCCTTGCTGCACTTCGTGGGCAGTGTGCGACGCGACGTGAAGATCGTCGCCAATGATTTCCTGACCGGCATCGACAGTCTTCGTGACCTGTTGCTGCCGGTGCGCATCCTGGGCGGCAGCCCGGGCGCGGACAGCCTGCGAGCCATCGAGCAGGCATTGGAAAACGAACAGTGCGTCATCGTATTCCCGGCGGGTGAGGTTTCGCGGCTGGGACCGCGTGGGGTAACCGATACGCGCTGGCGCAAGGGCTTCCTCCGGTTTGCCCGCAATACCGGAACGCCGGTGCTGCCGGTGCGGATCCAGGCGCGCAATTCGGCGTTCTTCTACGGCGCGTCGGCGCTGTTGAAGCCGGCTGGGACAGCCCTGCTTGCGCGCGAGATGTTTGCCCGTAGCCAGCGCAGAATCGTATTACGCGTCGGCAATCTGATGCAGGTCGACGAAAGCGTGGATCCCGAGATCGCGGTAGCGCTAGTGCGGCGCGCGCTGTACGCCATCGGCCGCCGGAAGGAAGCGGCCGCCGAAGGACCGGAGCCGCTCGTTGCCGCGGCGGACCGCGCCGTGCTGAGCGCCGCCATGGATTCGTTGGAATGCCTTGGCGCCACCACCGACGGTAAACGCATCTGCGTGGGCCGGCTGGCGTCCGATTCGCCGCTGTTGCGCGAGATCGGCCGCCTGCGCGAACTGACGTTCCGCGAAGTAGGCGAGGGCACCGGCAAGCGAATGGACGTCGATCCCTACGACGCCTGGTACGAACACATCGTGCTGTGGGATGCGCAGGCGCGGAAGATCGCCGGCGCGTACCGCATCGCGCGCGGCGCCTCGGTGCTGGCCGAACAAGGGCTCAAAGGCTTGTACACCGCATCGCTGTTCCACTATGCCGACGATGCTTTGCCGCGAATTGCTCAGGGCATGGAGCTGGGGCGCAGTTTCGTCACGCCTGAGTACTGGGGCAGCCGCAGCATCGACTATCTGTGGCAAGGCATCGGTGCCTACCTGCGCCGGCATCCACGCATCCGTTACCTGTTCGGCGCGGTATCGATGAGCGCCGCATTGCCGCTGCACGCGCGCGAACAGATCGTCAGCTACTACGCTCAGTACTACGGCGATCCCAATGGCGAAGCGGTCTCGCGTCATCCATTCCGCTATGCCGCCGCGCCACCTTCGTTCGGTCAGTTGGACGCGGAGACTGCTTTTCGCGTACTGAAAGGCAATTTGGACACGCTGGGTGCCACCGTGCCCATGCTGTACAAGCAGTACACCGAGTTATGCGAACCGGGCGGCACGCGGTTCCTGGCGTTCGGTGTGGACCCGGCCTTCAGCGATTCCATCGACGGTTTGATCGAAGTCGATTTGCATTGCATCCGACCCAAGAAGCGGGCGCGCTATCTGGAACCTACCCCGCGTGAGGCGGTGCCGGCATGAGCCCCCGGACCGCCACCGCTCCCATGAAGCGCGCGGTCTTCGTTTCCGATGTTCATCTGGGTTCCAAGCATTGCCACGCGGCCGAGTTCGCAGACTTCCTGAGCGGACTACGCTGCCGCCGGTTGTATCTGGTGGGCGACATCGTGGACTTGTGGTGGATGGCGCAGCGGCGGGCTTCCTGGGACGCCGCACATAATCGTGTCGTCGAAAACCTGCACGCCTTGGCGCGCAACGGCACCGAACTAATTTATGTGCCTGGCAACCACGACCGTCCCGTACGCAGGTTCTGCGGACTGATGCTGCCCGCCATGCAAGTGCGTCGCCGTGCCATCCACACCACCGCCGATGGTCGACGCCTTCTGGTGACTCATGGCGACGATTACGACGGCATCACCCACTTCGGCGGGCTGCAGGAGCGCTTCGGCGACTGGCTCTACTACCGCATCCTCACCGGCAACCGCATCACCAACCAGATCCGCCGCCGCTTGGGCCTGCGCTACTGGTCGTTGGCCGAATACCTGAAGCGCCAGAGCGATGCGGCCGAACGCTACATCGGTCGATTTGTACAAGCCGGTTTGGACGACGCGCAGCGCCGCGGCCTGGACGGCATCATCTGCGGACACATCCACCGTGCGGCGCTATTCCAGCGCGACAACCTGGTCTACGCCAACGACGGCGACTGGGTGGAAAGCCTGACCGCCCTCTGCGAAGAAGCCGACGGCAGTCTGCAACTAGTCTCGCATGCAGGCCAGGTGCTATCGGTGATACCAGCCCGCCTGCGGCTGGTGTCGCCGGATATGTCCAAGGCGGCGTGATCGGCGGGGGCTTCTTGTGGGAGCGACGTGAGTCGCGACCGGAAGCTAGAGAGCTTTAGACACGGATCAACGCAGATAAACACGGATGAAAAGCGTCAATGCTTTATCCGCCTCTGTCCGTGTTAGTCCGTGTCTAGAGCCCCTGAGTCTACGGTCGCGACTCACGTCGCTCCTACAGGAGCGCGGGGGGCTGTTAGCATCCCGCCATGGACTCCCTTTCCCAAATCGTATTAGGCGGCGCCATCGCGGCGGCCATCGCTCCGGCTCGCCATCGTCGCGCCGCACTGCTCGCAGGCGCCGCGCTGGGCACGCTGCCGGACTTGGACAGCTTCCCGATCATGCTGTTCACCGACGACCCGGTCATGTTGATGACGGTGCACCGCAGCTTCAGCCATTCGCTGTTCGTACTGCCGTTGGTGGCGTGGCTGATCTGGTGGCTATTCAAACGTAGCGGCGGGCGAGTGGCCGAATCACCACGGCGATGGTTCTGGGCCATCCAACTGGCGCTGGTGACGCATCCGGTGCTGGACGCCTTCACCGTGTACGGCACCCAGCTGTGGTGGCCACTGATGCCGCCACCGACCATGTGGTCCAGCGTTTTCATCATCGATCCGATGTATACGGTTTGGCTGCTGATCGGCTGCGTCGTGGCCTGGTTCGTACCGGAAAAGCGGATCGCGCAGCGTGCGTTGGCGGCGGGCTTGGTGTTGAGTTGCGCGTATCTGGGTTGGTCGTTGATCGCCAAGGGCATGGTGGGCCGCGAAGCAGATCGCACCCTCGCCGCGATGGGCTTGGCTGATGCGCCGCGCTTTTCGGTGCCGATGCCGTTCAACACGTTGCTCTGGCGAGTGGTGGCGATGACGCCCAGCGGCTATGTGGAAGCCGAGCGCTCGGTGTTCGACAAAGGGCCGCTGATCTTCCGCGGCTATCCCTCCAATACGCAGGCGCTAGGGGAAGCACGGGAAATCCCCGCGGTGAAGCGGTTGACGTGGTTCAACCGCGGCTTCATGCGGGCGCAGGTGCAGGGCGACCGCTTGGTGCTGTCGGATCTGCGCATGGGATTGGAGCCGGACTACACCTTTCAGTTCGCCGTGGCTCAACGGCAGAGCGACGCCTGGCAGGCGATCGCACCGGTGCAACTGCCGTGGGCAACTCCGGTTTCGGGGATGGATGGAATGCGCGCGCTGCTGGCCGCCATGTGGCAGCGCATCTGGCGGCAATCGGATCAGCCTTTTCGGGCGGCGATTGTTCAGCCCGGTGAAGTAACGCCACCACTGAAAGCGGAAGGGCAGCAGTAATCACAGGCTTCGCCGCTTCTCGTCCCACAGGAATTCATCCGCGTTTCTGTAGAGCCGAGCTTGCTCGGCTGCTTTTCGTGGGAGGCAAAAGAGCAGCCGAGCAAGCTCGGCTCTACGATGTACCGCTCAACCGGTCAATAAACCGTCGCCCGCGCCTGCACGAAAGAATAGAAGAACACCGCATTGGGATCGTTCTGCACGTCGTTCAATTCACGACGCATGCCGTCGACGACATCCTGGGTGACGCGTCCCGCTTCCAGCAGCTGATCCGCAGCGGACAGCAGCAGCTCTTCCCAGAAGGCGATCATGGTCTTGCGCCGGGCGGGTTCGCGATTGTCGAAGTAGAAGGTCTTGATCTCGGTCGCGACGTCGCGATAGCCGCCGGCCAGCAGCAGGTTGCCCAACTTGGCGCCGATGAAGGGATCGCCGCCGCTGTCGTACTGGAAGTCGTTGAACGCCATCCAATAGCGCCAGACATTGGGCGAATAGGGATCCAACAGGAACGACGAATTCATCACTTCGGTGATGTACACAGGCGAGCCTGGCGCCAGCACGCGGCGGACCTCGTTGATGACGCGCGCAGGCGAGGGTACGTGTTCCAGCACCCAGCACAGGAATGCCGCATCGAATTCGCGCGGTGAGAACGGCAGGTTGGTGGCATCGGCCTGTAGCAGCGTGTAGCGGCCTTGGCACCACGGCATCTTGGCGAGGTTCTGTTGCGCGGCTTCCAACTGCGCCTCGTTCAAGTCCACGCAAGTGACGTGGATATCCGGAAAGCGCCGCAACAGGATCTCGGTTTGCGCACCCACGCCGCTGCCGACCTCCAGCACGCGCCGCGCGCCGGTGTAATCGATGTTGCTGAAGATGGTGGATTCCGCCAGCCGCGCTTGCTTCATCAGCCGCGCCTGTTCCACCGGGGAAAATCCATGCAGGTAAGTCGCTTCGGGTTTGACGTCATTCATGGCGAATGCTCCGACGGGGAGTTTTATGGATGCGGCAACCCAGAATCCATCACGCGGCCGCGGGCAAGTCTGGCACCACGCCCGCTACCAGCGCGTCGAAATAGTCGCGGGTCAGGCGAATCTGCGCGTCCGCCGTTTCGGCGCGGTTGACCACGGCGCGGAATGCCGCGCGCTGTTCGGCGGAATGCTCCGGGCGGTCCTTGGCGTACCAACCCAGGTGCTTGCGAGCGATACGCACGCCCTGCGGTTCACCGTAGAAACCGTGCAGTGCGTGCAGGTGGCCCAACAGGATGTCGCGTATTTCGGCGAGGGTGGGTGGCGGCAGTGTCTGGCCCGTCGCCAGGTAGTGCGCTACCTCGCGGAAGATCCACGGGCGGCCCTGCGCGGCGCGGCCAATCATCACCGCGTCGGCGCCGGTGTGCCGCAATACTTGTGCGGCCTTCTGCGGGGAGTCGACGTCGCCGTTGGCGATCACCGGAATGGCGAGTGCCGATTTTATTTCCGCGATGGTGTCGTATTCCGCCTGGCCGGTGTAATGCTGGTCGCGAGTGCGCCCGTGTACGGCCAGTGCGGCGACGCCGCTGTTTTCAGCAATCCGTGCGATGGTCAGGCCATTGCGATGATCGCAGTCCCAGCCGGTGCGTATCTTCAGGGTGACTGGGACCGCAACGGCGCCCACCACCGCTTCCAATATCCGCGCCACCAGTGCCTCGTCGCGCATCAGCGCTGAGCCTGCCCAGGCATTGCAGACCTTCTTGGCCGGGCAGCCCATATTGATGTCGACGATCTGCGCGCCGTGGTCCACGTTATAGCGCGCGGCCTCGGCGAGCTGCTGCGGCTCTGTGCCGGCGATCTGCACGCTGATTGGCGCCGGTTCGCCCACATGGTCCATGCGCCGCTGCGATTTTTCCGTCTTCCAGAAACGCGGATCGCTGATGGTCATTTCCGAAACGGCCGAACCCGCGCCCAGCTGCTTGCACAGCTGCCGGAACGGTTTGTCGGTGACACCCGCCATCGGCGCCAGAATGACCGGCGGGTCGATGCGATGGGGGCCGATATGGAGCGTGGAAGGCGACATGCCGCCATTATCGCAGGGGGCTAGGGATCAGGGATCAGGGGCCAGGGATCAGAGGCCAGGGGTCAGGGGTGCAAGGGGCCAGGGCGGCTCAGCAGTAAGGATCAGGATCAGGAACCTTGTGCCGGTGACGGCGAAGCAAAAAACCATCCGGCTCAGGGCTCAGTTCCCTGGTCTCTGGCCTCCGGCCTCTGGCCCCTTGGCGCGCGCGCCAGCGCGTCGTGCCCGCCAGAACAAGAAGCCGGAAACCAGCAGGAAGGCGGGTACCAGCCCGGTCAGCGCCACGCCCCATTGCCACGCCCGGCCACCCACGAAGCCACCGTGCAGCGGATAAATAGCGTCACTCATACGACCGCCAAGATCTTGCGCGGTGGCGTCATAGACCTGCACCGCCTGCAGCCGATAAGGATCCATCCAGACGACGCTGCGACCATTCGGGTGCCACTCGCCCGCGGCGCGGGCACGGATCGACACCAGCGCATCGTCTTTCTTGGGAAGTGCGATCCGCCGTAAATCGCCGCCGGCAAGATGGCCTTCTGCCGCGGCCAGCAAGGCCGACCAGTCGATGGCTTGGTCGGTCGGCGGCATAGGTAGCGGTGGCACCATCTCAGGGCCGTCGTCCAGCGTCCACCGCAATGCGGTGCGCGTGGCTTGGTTGTAGACCATCGCAACACCGGTGGCGACAACCAGCAGCAACATCGGGAACAACAATGCGCCGCTGCTGCGATGCCAGCTGAGCCAGCGCCGCGTCGGTGGACCGCGATACCAGCGCAGGCTGGCGGCCCATGCCCGCCATCGCGGCCACCACAGATACAACCCCGACAACAGGATGAAAAGCGCGATCAGTCCGAACACGCCCAACACCTCTTCACCCGTCTCGCCGGCCAGTAGATGGACATGCAGGTCGCGGAGCCAGAGCACCCAGTCGTTGTCCTTGCTGCGCGTCAGTAGCAGGTCACCAGTGACGGCATCGAAATACCGGCGTTCGCCGCCACTGAAGAACACCTGCCATACCGGCAGCTTGGCCGAGGGCAGATCCGCGGAGCGCATGCCGCGCGGACCCCACTGCTCGACGATGCGTGCCAGTGCTTCGCCCTGCGTGCTGACCGGGGGCAGTTTGGCGCTCGCCAACTGTGGATGCGCCATCAGCAGCAATTCGCGCTGGAAGGCCAGCACGGTGCCGGTTAACGCCACCACCACCAGCACCATGCCTGCGGTAAGTCCCAGCCACAGGTGCAGCCATTTCAGCACGCCTCTGAAACGGCGTGCCGAGGTATGTGAGCCGGTCTGGCGCTGGAGCGTGCTGGACATGGCGAAGGACGATCAGAACCGGTGCGACCAGCCCACCGTCAGCACCCGGCCGCGGCCAGCGGTATAGGTGTCGTCGCGCGGCGGCGTGACCTGTGAGTAGTAGCTGATGTACTGCTCGTTGAACACGTTCTCGATGCCCACGCTCAAGGTGCCGACCGGCAGCTTGAAGCGGTTCAGCAGATCCACGGTGGTGTAGCCATCGGAACTCGATGTCCGCGTGCCGCGCGTGTAGAAATCCCGATCCATCGCCTTGCTGGCTTGCAGGCGCAGGTTGGCTGACGGCGCGAATGCCAATTCCCAGAATGCGGTGACGCGATCCGGGCTGATGTTGATGCCGGGCAGATCGCTGTCGACTCGATCATCCCGGTTGCTGTCGTAGCTACCGCGAGTGCGGGCATAGGCCACGCCGACTCGCATATCGTCCTGCACCTGATACGCCACGCTGCCATCGAAGCCTTTGATTTCGGTGCGTTCGCGGGCGACGTTGTAGGTCTGGGTCACAGGGTCGAAATCCAGGCGCGAACCCAGGTCGGAATCCGAACGGTACATCGCCAGATGCACCAGCCAGCGGCCGTCGTCGTAGTCCAGGCCGATTTCCTGGTTGTCGGCGATCACCGGCTCCAGGTCGACCAGGCTGTCGACGCTCTGATTCGGACGGTTCACCGCGCGCAGCACGCGACCGATGTCGGCGACGGTGTAGCCCTCACCATACGAGGCGTACAGCTTCAGTGCGTCAGTTGCTTCCCAGACCAAGCCGATGTTGGGCAAGGTTTCGCTGGTCGTCGGCGAGCCACCCCGCACGAAACGGCTGCCGCCGGGATTGGCCGGAATCGTGGTGTAGTCGTCGACCTCGAGCTTGCCGTGTTCGTAACGCAGTCCGCCGGTCAGCATCACCGTGTCGGTCAGCCACCACTCGGCCTGCACGAACGGCGACCAGGATTCATAGACGGTTTCCGGCACCCAGTTCAATCCCGCACGGATCAACTCCTGCGAGGTGGTATCGCGGGCCAGGTCCAGGCCCAGCGTTGCCCGCAGGCGCAGGCCGAACAGATCGCCGCGCGACCAGCTGAACTTGCCGCCCAGCTTTTCGGACTGATTCTGCGACTGGTCGTACCAGTTCAGATCGCGTCCGTCGCCCCAGAAGTCTTCCCAGTCGCTGCCGCCGTACAGAGCCTTGAAATCGACCCAGTACAGCTGCGCCTGCAGGTAGCCGCCGCCGAGCGATTTGTCGGTGTAGTCCACCACCACCGACGTGCTGCGGTTGCGCGGGCCTTCGCCCTCCGGATTGCCGCGTTCGGAGCTCGCCGGGATGCCGTTGACGGCATCGCCATTGACCACGACGTAGTCGTTGTTGCCTTGCAACTGATAGCGGTTGGCGGTCAGCTGCAGGCGGCGATCCTCGTCGATATTCCAGCCGCCCTTGGCGAACAGATTGTGGCTGCGCGAATCCATCAGGTCGCCCTGCACGGCGTTGATCGCCAGCGGATTGCCGTTGCCGTCGTAGTACAGCCCTTCGCTGGCGTAAGACGCACCGCCGACAAAATCGAACGCGCCCTGGCGGGTACCGAACAGATAGGAGCCGCGGTAGCCGACGCTGTCGTCTTGGTGCGAAAGCGCGCTGCTGGCGCTCAGGCTGACGTCGTGGAAGCTATCGCCGTCCTTGCGCGGTGCGTGCTTGGTGATGATGTTGATGATGCCGCCGGAAGCGCCCAATCCTTGCAGCGCGTTGGCGCCATGGATCACTTCGATGCGCTCGATCATCGCCGGATCGAGGGTGTGGCCGTCGCGGCCGCCGTCACGCAGCGGAGTGGACTGCGGAACGCCGTCGACCAGGTACAGCGGCTTGCGGCCGCGCAGGGTTTCGCCGGCATTGGTGAGCTTCTGCCGCGATGGGGTGAACGACGGAATCAGGTTGGCCAGCACCTGTGACAGGTCCTGGGTCAGTGCCAACTGCTGCTCCAGCTGCGCCCGGTCGATCACGGTGATGGTATTGGGCAGGGCGGCTTCGGAATCGGGGATGCGGCTGGTGCTGGCTGAGACCGTCACCCGGTCGAGTTCGGTCGGGTCGTCGGTCTGGGTCTGAGCATAGACGGCGGAAGGAAGCGCAAGGGCGACCGCAAGGGTCAGCAAGCGGGGGTGGGGAAAGGTCATGGGGTCAGATCATTAAGTTGAAAAACGTCACACTCAGTGTAAATGAGAATTGTTTTCAAATGAACTGGAGCCCGCGCCCCGCGATAACTCCGGCTCCCGATAGCAACGATGCCGTCGCAACGGCAGGCGATCAGCACATAGCCGCTAAGGCGCTTTTTATAGGAGCGCCCCACGGGCGCGAACCTTTCCCATCACGCCACGTGAAGCTTCGCGGGCATGGCCCGCTCTACAACGCTCAATCTGGCTCTACAGGAGAGATTCTTCTTAGTCGGCGTAGCGGGACTGCACGTCGGCTAGTGCGGGCATGGCCAGGGCGGCGCCCAGATTCTCCGTGGACAGGGCTGCGTAGCGGCTGGCGAAGCGCACATGCTGGGAGAATGCCGCGGCCGGATTGTTTGCAAGCGAGGCGGCCAAGGCACCGTTGAATGCGTCGCCCGCACCGGTGGTATCGACCACATTGGCGGCCTCGGCCGGCGCGCGGTAGTTGGCGCGCGCATCGCCGCGCAGGGCCATTTCCGGGTGGGACACAAATACGCCGGTACCGCCCAGGGTGACCACCACCGTGCCATGCGGGAACAGCTGGCGGCAGAAGTTGTGCAGCGTCTGCACGTCCGACGTGGCCACCTGGTCGGACTCGATGCGCTCGCCGAGATGGCGGGCAAGCAGCGCGGCGAATTCGGTTTCATTGGGCGTGATGATGTCGGCCAAGGCCAGCAGGTCGGTGCTGGTACCTGCGTTGGCCGGCGCGGGATTCAACACTGTGGTGACGCCGTTCAGACGTGCCAGTTGCAGGGCGGCGGCAACGCTTTCCACCGGAGATTCGAGTTGCGCCAGCAGAGCGCCGGCGGAAGCGATCGTGGCCTGCTGCTGCTCCAGGAATTCGGCCGTCAACGCCGCGTTGGCGCCGGCGCCGACCACAATGCTGTTGCGGCCATGGGCGTCCACATAGATGCCGGCGGTGCCGGTGGGTTCTTCGCAAGCTTGCACGCGCAGGTCGATCTTGTTGGCTGCCGCCAGCGATCGCGCCAGGGCGCCGCCAGCGTCGTCTCCCAGGGCGCAGACGAACACGGTGGCCGCACCGGCGCGTGCGGCGGCGACCGCCTGGTTGAAGCCTTTGCCGCCGGGGCCGAATGAGTATTTCCCCGCGATGGTCGCGCCCGCCGCCGGTAGCGCGTCGCAGCGCCAGACATGGTCGACATTGAAAGAGCCCATGACGGCAACGTGGGCGGGAGAGGTGGAAGTTGCGGAGGTATTCATAAGGTTTGCCTGATCGAGCACTGGCGGCGGACGCGCTGCCAGAAAGAACGGAGAAAAAAGGAGAAAAGGGGACTGGCTCGGGGAAGCTTCTCCGCCAACCGGGTTGGCGACGAGCCTGTCATCAGCCGAAGTGGGAGAGCACTCCGGCGATGGTGGCAGTCATGAGCGTGGCGACGGTACCGCCCAGCACGGCGCGCAGACCGAACCGCGCCAAGTCGGAGCGGCGTTCCGGGGCCAAGCCGCCGATGCCGCCGATCTGGATGGCGATAGAGCTGAAGTTGGCGAAGCCGCATAGCGCGTAAGTCGCGATCAGCCTGCCTTCCCCGCTGAGCGATACACCGGCGACCTTGCCGTTGACGATATCGGCCAGCTGCATATAGGCGACGAACTCGTTGATCACCAGTTTCTGTCCGATCAGCGAACCGACCGTGTTGGCATCCTGCCAAGGCACGCCGATGATCCAGGCGATAGGAGACAGCACGAAGCCGAAGATCGTGGCCAGATCGGTGGGCTTGCCGATCAGCGCAGATAATCCAGTGATTTCGCCGAGCCAGGTCAGCGGCGAGTTGATCAGCGCGATCAAGGCGATGAAGGCCAGCAGCATGGCGCCGATATTGAGCGCCAGACGCAGGCCGTCGCCAGCGCCCGCGGCGGCGGCATCGATGATGTTGCTGGACGTCTTCTCCACTTCCATCTTCACCGTGCCGCGTGTCAGCGGCATGCCGGTTTCCGGTATCAGCAGCTTGGCCACCACGAGCGTAGCCGGTGCCGCCATGATGGAAGCCGCCAGCAAGTGCTTGGCGTAGAACGCCTGCTGTTCCGGGTCGCCGCCACCCAGCATGCCGACATAGGCCGCCAGAACGCCGCCGGCGATGTGTGCCATGCCGCCGATCATCATGGTGATCAGCTCGGATTCGGTCATCTTGGAAATGTAGGGGCGTACCGTCAGCGGCGCTTCGGTCTGGCCGATGAATACGCTGGCGCAAACACTGGTGGTTTCCGCCCCCGAAACGCGCATGACCTTGGTGATCGCCCAAGCCATGGCCTTGACCACCGCCTGCATGACGCCCAAGTGGTACAGCACGCCCATCAGCGCTGCGAAGAAGATGATGGTGGGTAGCACCTGGAAGGCGAAAATGAAGCCGAATTTCTCGGTGTCCATCAAGCTGCCGAAGATAAAGCCGGAGCCTGCTTTCACGAACTCGAGCACCTTCACGAAGCCATGGCCCAACCAGTCGAACACTTCGCGCCCGCCGGGCACCAGCAGCACCAATGCGGCGAAAGCGATCTGCAATGCGACGCCGGTAGCGACCAGCTTCCAGTCAACGGCACGCTTGTTATTGGAAAACAGCCAGACAATGCCGACCAATACCGCCAAACCGAACAGGCCGAAGCCAATGCGCCCCAAAGCTTCGAGCATGGAATTCCCCCAAACCACAGTCATTGTTCCGAAGCGCCGCAGTCTAGCAGGCGGCCCAAGCGTCGCTGCCTGAACTGACTACGTTCAGGTAACGCCATTCCATGCCACCCAGGCCGCGATACTCAGGAAGACCGTCGCGGCCATCCCGCGCGCCAGTTTCAGCGGCAACCGATCGGCGAAGCGATGCCCCAGCCAGACCACCGGCAGGTTGGCCAACAGCATGCCTATCGTGGTGCCGGCGATGACCTGCCATAGCGGGTCGTACTTGGTGGCCAGCAGCACGGTGGCGATCTGGGTCTTGTCGCCGATCTCGGCCAGAAAGAACGCCACGGTGGTGGCAACGAATGCGCCATGCCGCGGCAGGCGGTCGCCTTCGTCGTCCAGGTGATCGGGTTTCAGCGTCCACAACGCGACCGCAAGGAAGCTCACCGCCACGCCCCAACGAAGCGCGGTGGGCGAGAGCCATTGCGACAGCTCGGCGCCGAACCAGGCGGAGACCGCGTGGTTGATCAGCGTCGCGACCAGGATGCCAAGTGCGATTGGCCAAGGCTTGCGGTAGCGGGCGGCCAGCAACAAGGCCAGCAATTGTGTCTTATCGCCGATTTCAGCCAGCGCAACCGTCCCGGTCGATACCAGCAGGGCTTGCAGTGAAAACATCAGGAGCTCCGGGGCCGGGCATTCGCGAACGCGAAGGCAAACATCGCGCAGCCCGGCCCGGGTGGCGCAACGCCTGCCTTCGGTCTTGCCCAGCGGAAGCGGTGGCTTCGGCCCCGCGCACCATGGCTGCTCGCAAGGGTGATCCAAGACGAAGCCGCCAAGTATGTTGATGCGCGGACCCTGCACGTGGCAGGTGGGCTACTCCCCGGAGGAAAGTGCGCGCATTGTAGCGGAGGCTTCCAAGGTCATGAGTAAACTCTTCTCATTAGGGCCTGTTAACGCTATTGGGATAGGCCACGCCGCAATCCAGTGCGTACGGGGCAAGGAAGAATGAGGAAATGTATGCCGATACATGCCCGAGTGATGACACTGGCCCGTGCGCACTGGGTTCCGGCCCCCGTATCAAGTACGGGGCAGCAACGTGACCTGTCCCAATAACGTTAGCAGGCCCTAACGCAGGAGACCGCCATGCAATACCGCCGCCTGGGTTCATCCGGTCTGCAACTTTCCGCGTTGTCTTTCGGCGCATGGGTCAACTTCGGCGACCGCGTAGGTCGCGATGGCGCGCGCGAGCTGATCTCGGCCGCGTGGGACCACGGCATCAATTTCTTCGACAACGCTGAGGTCTACGCGCATGGCGAGGCCGAACGGGTGATGGGAGATGCGATCCGCGATCTCCGGTTGCCGCGCGATGGTTATTGCGTCTCCAGCAAAGTGTGCTTCGGGTCGGTCGCCGATCCGCGGCCGACCCAGCGCGGTTTATCCCGCAAGCACGTTACCGAGGGCTGCCATGCGGCGCTGCGGCGACTGCAGGTGGACTACCTGGATCTTTTCTTCTGCCATCGCGCTGATCCGGATACGCCGGTCGAAGAAACGGTGTGGGCCATGGATGCGCTGATCCGGCAAGGCAAGGTGCTGTACTGGGGCACTTCCGAATGGCCCGCAGCGCAAATCAAGGAAGCCGCCCGCATCGCGCGCCAACATCATCTGCATGGACCAACGATGGAGCAGCCGCAATACAACCTGCTGCGGCGCTCGCGCGTGGAACTGGAGTACGCGCCGCTGTACTCCGAACTGGGCCTGGGCACTACGACCTGGTCGCCACTGGCGTCGGGTTTGCTGACCGGCAAATACGATCAAGCGGTGCCGGCCGATACGCGGCTGGGTTACGAAGGCAACGAAGAGTTGCAGCGCATGGTGATGGGTTCGCCTGAAGAGCGCCGGCGCGAACGCGTGCGCCGATTCACAGCACTGGCGGCGGAAGCGGGTGAATCCCCCGCGCCGCTGGCGATCGCCTGGTGCCTGCGTAACCCCTACGTCTCCACCGTCATTACGGGCGCAAGCAAGGTGTCGCAACTGTTGGAGAACCTGCGCGCGGTCGAGCTGTCGCAACAGTATGACGAGGCGTTCTGGGAGCGTTTGAGCGCCGCGACGTCGTAAGGAGCCGGGAATCGGGAATCGGGAATCGGGATCCCCATTCCCCATTCCCCATTCCCCATTCCCCATTCCCCATTCCCCATTCCCCATTCCCCATTCCCCATTCCCGGCTCTTCAAATACCTGTTGACTCCAGAATGAGAATCATTATCATCTGAATCCGGTCCGCCACGGAGCTCTCTGATGACCGCAAACGTAACCCCTTTATCGAAGGTCGAACCTTTGTCGCTGCGGGACCGGCTGCCCCAGCGCCCGGCGTTCGCGGAAGAGGCACTGGACAGCGAGACGCTGCTCAGGGGCCAGCGCGAAATCCTGATTCGCCATGGCGACAAGGTGTACCGCCTGCGCCATACAAGCAACGACAAGTTGATCCTTACCAAGTAAGCGTCACTGCAGTAAGCCTCACGGCGTAGCTCGCGATTCGCAGTGCGTCGCCTTTCCCTCTCCAGGGCGGCGTGCGGCGAATCGCTTTTTTAGAACAGGTTCTTACTCCACCGGGCGCCAGCCAACGACTCCATCGGCCGCCAGCCTTTCCGGTCTCTCTACTTTGAAACCGACAGGAAAGCTGTACGCCCATGATGCGCCCCACGTTGCTGACCTCGGCACTGTGGCTGGCATTCGCCAGCCTGGCCCACGCCGAAACCGCTGTAGAAAGTTCAGCCAATAGTTCTGCCGTTGCTTCGGCCAGCTCCGCCAACGCGGCCCGCGAGTTCCAGCGCGTACAAGTCACCGCCACCCGGGGCGAGCGTGCGCTTTCCGACGTGCCCAGTACGGTGGACGTGATCGATCGCGAACAGTTGGATGACCGGCTGATCCGCGACATCAAGGATCTGGTGCGGTACGAACCGGGCGTGTCGGTCACCTCCACCAACGGGCGCTTCAATGCGCTCAGTGGATTCCGCATTCGCGGCCTGGATGGCAACCGCGTACTGATCCAGACCGACGGCATTCCGGTGTCGGACAACTTCGGCTTTGGCAGCTATCTGTCGGCCAATCGAAATTTCGTCGACCTCGACACCCTGAAGCAGGTCGAGATCGTGCGCGGACCCGCGAGTTCGTTGTACGGCTCGGATGCATTGGGCGGTGTGGTCGCCTTTGTTACCAAGGATCCTTCGGATTACCTGGAGGAAGGCAAGGATGCCTACTTTGGCTTGAAGTTCGGCTTCGAAAGCGACTGGGAAGGATTGTTCGGCGGCGCTATCGCGGCTTTCGGCGGCGACCGCTGGAGCGGCATGGCGGCGGTCAGCCACCGCCAGGGCAAGGAAACCGAAAACCAAGGCAGCAACCAGAGCACGGGCCCCGATCCCGATGGTGTCAACCGTCGTACCGCTCCCAATCCACAGCGCCGCGATGGCCGCAGCCTGCTAAGCAAGCTCGTATATGCGCCCAGCGAGAGCCAGCGCTTCAAGCTGACAGTGGAAGGAAACGAGGACTACAACAGCGTCGAAGCATTCACCAGCCGAACGCGGCCTGCTGGTTTCACGCCGGGCATTTTGTCGCAGGAAGGAAGGGACCATCAGACGCGTGCGCGCGTGTCGCTGGAGCATGAGGTCGACACGCTGGATGCTGGCTTCGCCGACAGTCTGAATTGGCGCATCTATCGCCAGGACAGCGAGAGTACTCAGCGCACCCATGAACTGCGCAGCAACAATACGCGGCGGGTGATGGACCACAACTTCGACCAGCGCCTGTACGGACTTCAGGGGATTTTCTATAAGGCGTTCATCACCGGCGCCGTCGACCACGATCTGACCTATGGCCTGGATGCTTCGTGGTCGGAAACCCATGAGAAGCGCGATGGCATGACCGTCAATTTGACCACGGGCGCGATCAGCAAGACTGTCGGAATGGATGTGTTCCCGGTGCGCGACTTTCCTATCAGCAAGACCACCAAGATCGGCGCCTATGTGCAGGACGAAATGCATTTCGCCGATGGCAGGTTCAGCCTGATCCCCGGATTGCGCGTGGACTATTACAAGTTGGATCCCACTCTGGACAACATCTTTGCCGAGGATAATCCCGGGGTTGCGGTGGAAGGCATGGATGAAACCAGTGTGTCGCCGAAACTGGGTGGCGTGTGGCGGTTCGCCGAAAGCTGGTCGTTGTTCGCCAACTACGCGCATGGATTCCGCGCGCCGCCGTATGGCGATGTCAACGTGGGCTTCACCAATCTCACCGGAGGCTATACGGTGATCGCCAATCCCGATCTGAAGCCGGAGACCAGCGATGGTTACGAGCTGGGCGTGCGCTTCTCCAATGACGCGTTCTATGCCGGGCTGACCAGCTATTACAACGACTATCAGGACTTCATCGAATCGTTCGTGCAGGTCAGTCGGCCGCCGCAGACGCCGCTGATCGTGTTCCAGTCGCAGAACGTCGCAGACGCCCGCATCTACGGTGCGGAGTTCAAGGCGGGCGTCGACTTCGGTGCGCTCAGCGAACGGATGGAAGGCTGGTCGCTGCGCGGCGCGGTGGCCTACGCGCGCGGGGACAACAAGACCGATGATACGCCGCTCAATTCGGTCGACCCATTGCGTGGCACCTTGGGACTGGCCTACTACCGCGAAGCCTGGGGCGCCGAACTGGTCGGCAGCTTCGCCGAAAAGAAAAAGCGTCCGGCCGAAGAGGGGCAATACCAGCCCGCTGGCTACGGCGTGCTCGATCTGCTGGCGCACTGGAATTTCGCGCCAGGGGCCAAGCTCAACGTCGGCGTCCTCAACCTGGCGGACAAGAAGTACACCGATTGGGCCGATGTGAACGGAATACTGGCAAGCAGCGCGGTGCTGGACCGCTACACCCGTCCGGGACGCTCGCTGTCCGCCAGTCTGTCGTTGAACTGGTAGCGGCGCCATGGCCAGCGCGCGGTTGCAAGGGAACTCGGAGTTGGCGACGGCGATGCCGCACGTTCTGCCGCAGCCTCAGCAACTGGCGGCGCTGGGCACGGTGCTGTGTCTGTACCGGCTGCAGCACGGTACTGAACTCGCGGGCTGGGCACAGGCGGCATACGCTGAAGCAGCGGTCGGCGTGGACAGCGATGGACTGCGTGAAAGCGTACGGTTTTTCGACCGCGACGGACGATGCTGTTGGCGCCTGCATCTGCTGCCCGACAGCGATTTCCTGGCGTGGGACCGAATGATGACTTCGCTTCCTTGCGCCCAGGAAACGACGGAAAGAGAACGAGGCGTGGCCGAACGATTGTGGTGGCGCATGGCGGGTCGATTGCTGGGCGGGCACTGGCGTGCCTGCACGGTGCGGCTGTATGCGTTGGCGCGGGGTGCATCGCCGGTGCTGGCGGCAAGCCTGGCGCCGGTATCTCCACTGGGCGCCACCACCGCACGGCGCATTGTCGATGCCGAGGGTGTCGAGGTGGATATCGTTTCGAGACGCCCTGGCTACGAGGCGCTGCTCACCGCGACGGCGGCACAACACGAACACGGCGGGACAGCGGCAACGCCGTCCCTTTGATCAACTGAAATGAGAAAGCAACCATGAAACCAACGGTAGCCACGCTGTTGTTGTCCGGAATGTCATGCCTGCAGATGGGCGCGGCCTTGGCGCAGAACGTCGATACAACCCGTGACCGGCAATCCATTCTTGCCATGCAGGGCGAATACCAAGTCGATTTCGCTTTTGACGAAACCGTGTTGCTGCAGCCTGGTTACGAACGCCAGGCCGCCATGCGCAGCGGTGGCGACGAGACCGTCATCGTGGTCGAGGATGCGCCGGGCCGGATCGTGCTGCAGCACATCCTGGTGGATGCGAAGAGTGGCCATGTCACCAAGCATTGGCGGCAGGATTGGGTTTACGAAGCACCGACGCGTTTCGAGTTCAGCGCCGACCAGACCTGGCATGTGCGTTCCATCCCCGCAGACAAACAACGCGGTGCATGGACCCAATGCGTCTATGAAGTCAGCGATGCGCCTCGCTATTGCGGCACCGGTCGCTGGGAATACGGCAACGGCATCGCCACCTGGACCAGCGACCTGAGTTGGCGCCCGCTGCCGCGCCGCGAGTACACCAAGCGCAGCGACTACAACGCGTTGTCCGTGATCAATCGCCATACCATTACGCCCAACGGCTGGACCCACGAACAGTTCAACACCAAGGTGCTGCGCAAGCCGGACGGCAGCCAGGTGGAATTGGCGCGCGAATTCGGTTTCAACGATTACCAGAAGACCCAGGACATCGACTTCGCTCCGGCGTATGCCTATTGGAAGGCGACCGCCGGTTACTGGGCCAAAGTGCGTGCACATTGGGACGAGTACTTGTCCCAGGCACCCGGGCTGCGCCTGAAAACGAAAGTCGACGGCATGGCGATGATCATGCCGCTGTTCTCCCAGGCCGGTGATGTGCAGAAGGGCAAGGTCGTGCCGGATGCCGACATCGCCAAGGTCTTCGCCGAATGGGTGGAGCGTGCGTCCGCGGAAACAGCACCGTAGAGCGGAGCTGCGCCTCGCTATAGCACCGAGTCAGTAGCAATATGGCCGTCGCAACGGCCGGCGATAACGAATAGCCGTGAAGGTGCTTCTCGTAGAGCGGAGCTTGCTCCGCTGTTCTTGCCCATGCGTGCACCGGTCGAAGATCAGCGCTTCAAACGGAATAAGCAACGAGGAGCAGGTCTAGGCGGCTATTCACGATTGCTTGCCGTTGCAACGGCCTTGTTGCTACTGGCTCGGTTCTATGTCGGGGCGCAGCTCGGCTCTACAAAAAGCGCGGATGCGTCCCTTGTGGGAGCGACGTGAGTCGCGACCTGAAACATCAACGTCGCGACTCACGTCGCTCCCACAAGGAAGCTATGCCGCGGCCTTGGCATGTCGACAGATATCCGTTCTACAAAAAAAGCCCCCCGCTTTGGGCGGGGGATGGGATTCACCTACATAGGGTTCTTATTGTTCGGTCAGTCGGACGACGGCTTGGGCGGCGTCGGAGGTGTGGGAGGTTCTGGAGGCTCCGGTGCATCGATTTCATACGCGCGGCCTTCCGGGTCCAGCACCATCACGCGCTCGGTATGCGGCTCACCCGTGGTCCGCGGCATCTCCGCCAAGAAAGCCATCGGCGGCGATGGTGGTCTCGGCGCTGAAGGAGGCAGCGGTGGCGCAGGCGGAAGCGGCACGCGAATCGGCAAGGTCTTGGGTAGACGGACATCCGCAGTGCGGGTCTGACGGTCGCGCAGAAATTCGACTTTCACGCGGCTTTCTTCTGGCTTGCCGCGTAGCGCTGCCATGACCTCGCGCGGTGATGCCACCGGCTTCCCTTCGATTTTTCGGATCACATCGCCCGCTTGCAGGCCTTCCAGTTCGGCACCATTGGAAAGCACCAGTACGCCGGACTCCGCGCCGAAATAGCGGCCCAACTGCTTATCCACTGAAGCCAGGTTCAGGCCCTCCCAACGGAAAGCCTCAGTGAGCATCGGCAACCGGCAATCGTCGCCGCGGCAGCCGCGCAAATCTTTGATTCGGCGCAACTCGGCTTGAATGCCGGGCGCGATACCCATATGCAGATCGGTCAGCGGCAACATGTCTTCCAAGAGCATGGGTTGGCCTTGGTCGTCCCGCATGACGAGAGTGCGCGTGTGCGGGTGTTGGCCGGGCGCGTCCGCGCGCGCAATCATCATGGCCGGGCGGCCCGGCTCCGGCGTTACCTTTGTGTCCTGTACGCGGCCGCCGCGCCGGTAGGTGATGGTCGCCGGTGTCCCGGCTTTCAGTTGGGCCAGCGCAAGGCGAGCACTGGCCAGCCGCGCGCCATCGTTCGCGCCGGTGATGCCTTTGCCGTCTACTTTCAACAACTGATCGCCCGCCTTCAGTCCCGCCTTGGCAGCACCGCTATCGGGCGTGACACCGGTGATGCGCACGCCATCCTTATCGGGCGCTAAAAGGACGCCCAGTATCGGCCGGGTTTCGATGCGCCGTTCGATATGAAGCGGACGTTGCGCCACGCCCAGTTCGCGCGAAAGCTCGGCAACGCGTTTGGCCGCGCGCTGCAGGTCCGCGCGCGCCGCTTCCAGTGCCTTCTGTTGCTGGACGGAAGTCTGCGCATAAGCGACCGGTAGCAGTCCCATTCCTAGCGCGAGGGTTAAAGCGGAAAACCGCAAGAACGTCGATTTCATGATTGCCTCTCGTTGATTTTCTAGTACACCTGGGCCAGCGGACCTTCCGTGGCCGTGCCCTGGGCTGCCATCCAGCGTTGGGTGGTTTCCACGCCCGTCAGCTGCCGCAGCGCATCGACCCGTTGTTGCCATAGGTCGAGTTGTGAAGCGGAAGGCATGTCGGGTTGGGAAAGCGCGCCGTCAATATCGGCAATACGGTCCTGGAGTTCCGCGCTGAGTGCCGTCATGGTCGCGCTGCCTGCGCGGGGCTCTTCCAGTTGCGCCAGGATCGCCTCCAAGCGCGCGGATTCGGCGTAAAGATTTTCCAACCGGTGGTCTTGTTCGGCTGCTTCTGTTGCCGTGGGGGCGGGATCCTTGGATTGGCTTGGCGGGGCCTTGCGCGAGCGAGTCTGCTTGGCGACGCGTGGCGCTGATGCTGCCGTTGCTGCTGTCGTCGCTGAAATCGACGAAGCCGCGCTCTTCGTTGTGGGTGACGGCGTCTTCGACTGAGCTTGACCGGTAGCGGCTACCGCGGTGGGCGCGGCATCTGGCGAGATGAATGATGGAGCGGCGACGGAAGAGGACGAAGAAGTAGGTGGAGCAGGCGCTATCGCCGCGGAGCTGGGCGCAGGCGGAACTTCACGTTCACTCCATCGGAACACCGGGATCACGGCCGCCAGCGCTACCGCGGCCGCCATGGCGAACCAGTAAGGCCGATGTTTGCGGCGTGACGCTGACGGGCGCGATGGCAGTCTGCGGGCAACGGAAGTCCAAGTATCGGCCGGCGACATTTCCAGAGGTAAGGCGGCGAAGGCGTCATCCCAGCCGCGCGGTGCGTCGCAAGAAGCGCGGGAATCAGGCATGGGCAGGTTCCTCGATCTGCAGCAGCGCACGTAAACGGCGAGTGCCGCGCGCGAGCTGCGATTTGGAAAAGCTGGCGGTGCGTTGTGTCATTGCGGCGATCTCGTCGTGGGTATAGCCCTCCGCGTGGTACAGCCAGAGCACGGTACGGGTAGCGACGGGCAACGCGGCCAGCGCGCGTTGCAACATGGCGGCATCGGCATCGGCCGCGGCAGGCGGCAGCGGGCCATGGTCGTCGGGCAGGTCGTCCCCGCCCATCGCGACCTCGCCATCGAGCTTCCGGCTGCGGCGAAGACGCATCAGTGCTTCATTGACCGCGATCTGCCGCAACCAGCCCCAGAAGGGACTGCCGCCGCGGTAATCGCCGATGTGATGGAACACTTTCAACATGGTGTCCTGCAGTACTTCGGAAGCCTCTTCGCGGTCGCCGCAGATCCGCAGCGCCAGCGTGAATACCGGCCGTTCGAACCATCGGTAGATCTGCTCGAACGCGTCCTGCCGCCCCGCGCGTGCCTGTGCGAGCAGGGTGTCCGGCACATCGATGGCGAAGCGGGAAAGGGAAGGCATGTATTCCTCTGAGGTGTCCCGCGAATAGCTTGCCTATATGACGCTGTGGATTGGCCCCCGAGCCAAGGCGTGAGGAGGAGGCATAGCCGGGACTATGGTGACGACGAGCAACGCAGGATCGGGGGCCAAGACCAAGTCAGGTGGGTAAGTTATTCGTGGGACACCTCAGTAGATGCGGCACGTCGGAAAACCGTCGCAGCCGGTAGAACGGCCGGACCATCCACGGCCACCACCTACGTCTATACTCCGCCCATATCTAGGGAAAGGAAGGGGTGTAACGTCATGTTCGAAACAAGTTTTCTGGCCATCGTCGTCCTGTTTGCCGGGGTGATCGTTCTGTTCAAGACCGTCCGCATGGTGCCGCAGGGCTTCGAGTGGACGGTGGAGCGCTTCGGCAAGTACACCCACACCATGACCCCGGGCCTGCATTTCCTGATCCCGGTGGTCTATGGCGTCGGCCGCAAGGTCAACGTGATGGAGCAGGTGCTGGATGTGCCCAGCCAGGAAGTCATCACCAAGGACAATGCGGTGGTGAAGGTCGACGGCGTGGTGTTCTTCCAGGTGCTGGATGCCGCCAAGGCCGCCTACGAGGTCTCCAACCTGGAGATCGCCACGATCGCACTGGTGCAGACCAATATCCGCACCGTGATCGGTTCCATGGACTTGGACGAATCGCTCAGCAACCGCGAAACCATCAACGCGCAGCTACTTAATGTGGTGGACCAGGCCAGCAATCCCTGGGGCATCAAGGTCAACCGCATCGAAATCCGCGACATCCAGCCGCCGCGCGACCTGATCGACTCGATGGCCCGGCAGATGAAGGCCGAACGCGAAAAGCGCGCGCAGATTCTGGAAGCCGAGGGCTCGCGGCAATCGGAGATCCTGCGTGCCGACGGCGAGAAGCAGGCGGCGGTGCTGGAAGCTGAAGGCCGCAAGGAAGCCGCCTTCCGCGACGCTGAAGCGCGCGAACGCCTGGCCGAAGCCGAAGCCAAGGCGACCCAGATGGTCAGCGATGCGATCGCCAAGGGCGACGTGCAGGCGATCAATTACTTCATCGCACAGAAATATGTGGAGGCATTCAAGGCACTGGCGGAAGGACCGAATCAGAAGTTCGTGCTGATGCCGATGGAAAGCGCCGGCATGATCGGTTCGATCGCCGGCATCGCCGAACTGGCGAAGGAAGCCTTGGGCAAGCAGCAGTCGGCACCGCCGCGTGTACCGCCGCGGACGGGAGTCTGAGCCATGCGTTGGGACGTGGTGTCTTGGGCAACGATCACGCTGCTGCTGTTCGCGGCAGAAGCCATGGCACCCGGTGCCTTCATGCTGTGGATGGGTTTCGCCGCGGCGGTGGTGTTCCTGGGCGTGCTGCTGATACCGGGTGTCTCTCTGCTGGTGCAGGTCGCGGTGTTCATCGTTTTGAGCTTCGTTTCGATACAGATCTACCGCAAATGGTTCCGCAACACCGGGCGCGTCAGCGACCAGCCATTGCTCAATCGTCGCGCCGAGCAGTTGGTTGGCGTGGTGGCGCCGCTGGACCAGGCGATCATCGGTGGACGTGGCCGGATCAAACTGGGCGACGCTTATTGGGTCGTGCAGGGACCTGATCTGGCGGCAGGTACGCCGGTGCGGGTGATCGCCGTGGATGGCATGACGCTCAAGGTGCAAGAGGCCTAAGCATGGGCGCAGCAGTCTGGCCCCTGCTGCTGGCACTATCGTCCTCCGGGGCACACGCCTCCGGTTTGATCGGCAAGATCGTGCCGCCGTATCCGGAGGGTTTGCACGACGCCGGAGGCAGCTGCATCTCCGAGTCGGACGATTACGCGCACGTATGCGATTACTCCATAGGCGTACTGGCCGCTGGTGGCGGCGAAGGTTCCCAAGGCGATGAAGCCGAACCCACGCTGCGCTATGTGGTGGCAGCCAAGATGGCGGGGCGGGATGGACAGAGCGCCTTGTGGAAGATCACCGATGCACAGCCTTATCCGAAAGCAGAGGAAGGTTATCAATTGCAGTTCGGCAGTTGCCGGGTCCATGGCAAGGACGACGAGCGGCTGGCTGCCGTTGTCCGCCAAAGCATGGATCAGGAATATCTGCAGGACGTGATCTGGGCCCGCCGGCTGGATTTGCCCAGCGGCAAGCTTGTCGAAGTCCAGCCCTCCGCGGTGGACTGCATCAACGAGGCTTACTTCGGTCTTTAGAGCCGCGCCCCGCGGCCTTGTCGTGACGATAGCAATAAGGCCGTCGCAACGGCAGGCGATAGCGAATAACCGCGCTTTGGTAGAGCCAAGCTTGCTCGGCTGACAGTCTCCGGAGCCCGTACACAAACAGCGGCGGAGCAAGCTCCGCTCCGCGAGGAGCGCCTTTAAGCGGCTATTCGCTATCGCCTGCCGTTGCGACGGTCTCATCGCTACCGACTCGATACTATCGCGGGGCGCGGCCGCACCCACCGCGTCATCTGGGATAATGCCCGTCTTTGCGCCGGAAGCCGCCATGACCCAGAAGACCATCCTCAATGACACCCATCGCGCGCTTGGCGCCAAGATGGTCGATTTCGGCGGCTGGGACATGCCGATCCACTACGGCTCCCAGATTGAAGAACACCACCAGGTACGCCGCGACGCCGGCATGTTCGACGTCAGCCACATGACCGTGGTCGATCTTCACGGCCCGCGCACGCGCGACTTTCTGCGCCATCTGGTCGCCAATTCGGTGGATAAGCTGAAGGCGCCGGGCAAGGCACTCTATACCTGCATGCTGGACGAGAACGGCGGCGTCATCGACGACCTGATCATCTATTACATGTCGGACTCGTTTTTCCGACTGGTGGTGAACGCCGCCACCCACGACAAGGACCTGGCGTGGATCGGCAAGCAAGCCGCGCCGTTCGATGTACAGGTAAAGGAGCGCGCCGACTTCGCCATGATCGCCGTGCAAGGACCCGCCGCCCGCGCGAAGGTGCAGGGCCTGCTGCGCGAAAGCGATCGTGCTGCTGCCGCCAAGCTGGCGCGATTCGCCGCAGTTGAGGCGCAGACCGCCGATGGCGTACCGCTGTTTGTCGCACGCACCGGCTATACCGGTGAGGACGGTTACGAGGTCGTGCTGCCGGAATCGAATGCGGTGGCGTTCTGGAACGCCCTGCTGGAAGCCGGCGTGAAGCCCGCGGGATTGGGCGCACGCGATACTTTGCGTCTGGAAGCGGGCATGAACCTGTATGGCCAGGACATGGACGAGGCGGTTACGCCGTACGAAGCAAGCTTGGCGTGGACGGTGGCGCTGGATGAAGGTCGCGACTTCATCGGTCGCCCGGTACTGGAAAAACAAAAAGCCGGTGGCGCGCCGCGCCAGATGGTGGGCTTGGTGATGGATGAGAAAGGCGTGCTGCGCCACGGGCAGAAAGTGCTGACCGCCCAGGGTGAAGGCGAAGTGCTGTCCGGCACGTTCTCGCCCACGTTGGGCAAGGCGATCGCCTTCGCTCGCATTCCGGCCGGCACGCCTGGTGAAGTGCGCGTGGACATTCGTGGCAAGGAAGTGCCGGTGCGCGTGGTCAAGTTCCCGTTCGTGCGGGAAGGTCAGGCGCAACCCGGCGTGTTGGGCTGATTCGCCATGAGCGCGACGGTCGATTATTTCTTCAGTCTGGTCTCGCCGTACGCCTATCTCGGTCACGAGGAGTTCTTGCAGGTGGCGCGCGAGTACGGCGTCAGCGTTCGCTACCGGCCGGTGCGGATGCTGGAAGTGTTCAAGGCGGCAGGCGGTGTTCCGCTGGGCCAGCGACCGCCATCTCGGCAGCGCTATCGATTGGTGGAGCTGTCGCGCTGGCGTGAAATTCGCGAGCTGCCACTGAACCTGCATCCCGCCTTCTTCCCCGTCGATGCCGCGCTCGTGGATCAGACGGCGATCGCACTGTTGCGAGCGGAAGCGGATCCGGCCGACTACATGCTGTCGACCCTGCGCGCCCTATGGGTGGAAGACCGCAACCTGGCTGATCGGGGTACGGTCGCGGAATTGCTGGCGCGTCACGGCCATGACCCAGAGGCGGTGCTGTCGTTGGCGTCAAGTGAAGCCGTCGTGGACGAGTACCAGCGCAACACCGAAGCGGCGATCGCGGCCGATCTGCCCGGCGTGCCCGGCTATGTTCTGGCCGGCGAACCATTCTGGGGGCAGGATCGCATCGAGCACTTGGAGCGCGCGCTGCGCACCGGGCGCGCACCCCATCGCCCTACGTGATGGTCGCGCTTTCCTTCCCCCGCCGTTACTTCGCTAAACTAGCGCCCTGTCCCCTGACCACGTTCGAATCCGGAGTAGCCCCATGAATGAGATTCCTGGCGATCTTTTATTCCTCAAGTCCCATGAGTGGGCCCGTAACGAAGGCAACGGCCGCGTTACCGTTGGCATCTCCGATCACGCCCAAGGTTTGCTTGGTGATTTGGTGTACGTGGAGTTACCGAACGTCGGCGATGACGTCAAAGCGGGCGAGGCCGCTGCCGTGGTCGAGTCGGTGAAGGCCGCTTCTGACGTCTATAGCCCGGTCACTGGCAAGGTGGTCGCGGTGAACAACGATCTGGCCGACAAGCCGGAAACGATCAATGAAGACGCGTATGGCGAAGGCTGGATCTTCGTGGTCGAAGCCGAGGAGCCGGACCAGCTCAAAGAACTGCTCGCTCCCGACGACTACGCCGAGCTTCTGGAAGACGACGACCACTAAGCGCGTCGCTCTGATCAGGGAGCCGGGAAGGATAGGCGATCGCCACTCCTTCCGCGGCTCCCTTTTTGTTTCTGCGGTTTGGCATTGCAGCGGCTTTCCTCCCGCTCCCGCTGCCGCCGATGCGTGGCCACACCACGGCGCGTTACCCGGGGACAGTCGCCACCGAGCCATGCAGAAGTCATGCGCCGGTCTGAGGCTCCGGTTTCCTCGCCCGATGAGTTCCCCGGTGCGATATGCCAACTGCATTCCAGCCGGCGTCGCCCGTCATCCTCACCCTTTCATCACTCGTATCGCTGGCCACGGGCCGGTGGAAATTGCCGTTACTGATCCGGCTGCGATAGGGCAGAGATGTCTGAGCCCGCATTTTCTCCTCGACAGATGTTCCATCCACGCGCTTGGCATCTGAGGCAATGCGAACTGGAGGGCGGTGCGTCAAAAAAGCAGTCGAGCTCTCCAAGGCTCCTCGACGGGAAGCACCTTTAAGCGGCTGCTCTCAATCTCCTGCCGTTGCGGCGCCTCATTGCTACTGACTCGGCGCTATTGCGAGGCGCAGCTCCGCTCTACGCCGACGTTGGGAGCCGTCGCCTCCTGTGTCGGAGGAGTACATCGCGCCCGGAGTAGGCGTCGCTCTTCCGCTCTTCGGCACGGGAACGAAGTGTCGTTCGTTCGATCGCACGCGTCGGCTACCCGACGTCGAACGTCCTTCGAACTGCCTCATGGACCGAAAAATTTTTGCGCAAATCGGCGCATTCGAGCTTGTGCGACGCGAAATCCAAGCTGGCTCCGACAACTTTTTTTTAGGCTAGGTTTAGCCGCGCCGGCCGCTCTTGAAAGAGCGAAGAAGATTCCGCCGAAAGACAACGCAGCGAACGCTTCCGTCATCGTGTTTAAAAAAACACCTAGATTTATAGGGGTTTCCAAAAATAGGTTTGCATGTTCGGCACGTCGCCCGATGGACAAGGGCGAGTCGGCGTGGATGTCGGATGCGCTCATCGGCCGCGCAGCGGGTGCCGCGCCCGAAAAAAAATTACGCAAAACAGTTGACACCTTGAAAAAGCGTGATTAGGTTTCGCCCCAAGCAGACATACTGCGGAAGCGAGTGAGTCGAATCAACACATCAGTGCGAGAGACAACAGGGCCAGCCGTCCGCAACCCAATCGCGGTGGACGCAGGGCTCGCTTCCCCCAAAAAAACGCAACGCCTTCTACCTGACGCACCCGTGTCGCTCCGCGACGCGGGTGTTTCTGTATTTATAGGGAGGCGGGTTTTGCGCTCGCCTTTCCAGGAATCCGGTTCGTCGCGCGTGGCGCGGCGGCGGCTGTCTGCGGGTCCGACTCCCGCGGCGTTTTTTGCAACTGGGCCTGCCTTAGGGCAGATGTGCTGTACCAGATGTACCAATCCATAGTTCACTGACGAGGAGCCATAACATGGCAACGAAGAAAGCTGCGAAGAAAAAACCGGCCGCTAAAAAGGCCACCAAGAAGGCTGCTAAGAAGACCGGCGCCAAGAAGGCAGTCAAGAAGGTAGCCAAGAAGGCTGCTAAGAAGACCGCCAAGAAGGCCGCCAAGAAAGTAGCCAAGCGTCCTGCCAAGAAGGCCGCGAAGAAGGCGACCAAGAAGGCTGCCAAGAAAGGCACCAAGAAAGCCGCCAAGAAAGTAGCCAAGCGTCCGGCCAAGAAGGCAGCGAAGAAGACTGCCAAGAAGGCTGCCAAGAAAGCCACCAAGAAGGCCGCTGGCAAGAAGACCGCCAAGAAGGCTGCCAAGAAAGCAACCAAGAAGCCGGCGAAGAAGGCCGCAAAAAAGGCCGCTAAGAAGCCTGCCAAAAAGTCCAAGAAGCGAGCGGCTCCAGTAGCGCTGCCGGCCACCCCGGCTCCGTTGATCTAAGCCAACCCGATTGCCGTAAAAACATGACTCTCTCCTCGTGCCCAGCGGGGAGAGAGTTTTTTTATGCGCGAAGGGGTAGCCTGTCGCCGGTCTGAAGTTGCCGGGTTGAAGAAGGAAGGTGTTATGAAGTTCTTGAGGATGGGACTGGCGGTTGTGGTCGTGCTGGGATTGCTGCTGGTGGCAGGTAGTCTGCTGTTGCCCGCCAGCACGCATGTTGAGCGCTCGGTCGTGATCGATCGCCCGCCTGTGCAAGTGTTCGCAACGGTCAACTCGTTCCAGCGCTTCCACGAGTGGTCGCCTTGGGCCGCGTACGACCCCGATGCAAAGTACACGTTGGAAGGTCCGGCCTCGGGTGTCGGGGCGCGCATGAGCTGGACCGGGAATCGATCAGTGGGCAGCGGCAGCCAGGAGATTGTGGAAAGCCTGCCCGGCCGGCGAGTTGGCATTGCGCTGAACTTCGACGGCAACCTAGCGCAAGCGGCATACACGCTGGCGCCCGAAGGCAGCGGTACCCGGCTGACGTGGAGCTTCGACACCCACCACGGATACAACCCGATCTCGCGTATGTTCGGTTTGCTGTTCGACAGCATGATCGGCCCAGACTACGAGCGTGGTTTGGCGAAGTTGAAGGCTTTGCTGGAAAGCGAGCCGCGGCCCGCGCTAGTACCGGGCCGGTCGCAATGAGGCCGTTGCAACGGCGGGTGTTAGCGAATAGCCCCTAAAGGCGCTTCTTGTAGAGCGGAACCGCGCCTCGCGATAGCGCCGCGTCCGTAGCAACGTGGCCATCGCAACGGCAGGAGATTGCGAACAACCGCTCAAAGGCGCTTCCCGTCGGGGAGCCTTGGGAAGAGCTCCGCTGCTCAATGCCATCGGCACCGCAGACAATCCGCCAAGCAGGCTCGCCTCAACATCGGATCGATACACACCCGGCAGATCGGTTCAACCGAACCGCGGCTGGGCGAACCCATCAGACTCAATCAGGCGAAGCGGCCGCGCGGGTGGCGGACGAACCGCTGTCATTGGTGCGCGTGTCTGGGGTATCGGCCATCAGGAGATCGCTTTCGTACGGCACGTCCAGCCACTGCTGCGCAGGCAAGCCAATGGCGCGATCCAGAATGGTGGGCAGCAAGCCCGACGGCACGCTGCTGCTGCTGTTCCAGAGAATCGCGATACCTAGATCGCGACCGGGTACCAGGGCGACCAGGCCGCGATAGCCTTGCACCGCGCCGGCGTGGAAAACCACCTGCTGGCCGGCGTAGTCGAACACTCGCCAACCCAGGCCGTAGCTTGCCGAGTAAATACGTTCGCGCCGCCAGCCGGCACGCATCTCGCCTGGAGTGGCGATGATGGGCGAATGCAGCGTGGCCAACAGCGGCGCGGGCAGCACATCGGGGCGGTGCCCGGTCTGCGCGATCAGCCATTGCGCCATGTCGCTGGCACTGGCGTTGACACCGGCCGCGGGCGGCAGACGGTAGTACGTGGGCTTGGGCGACACGGACACCCAACCGTTGCGACTACGCACGTGCGGGCGCGCCCAGCGCGCACTGCTCTGGATGCCGGTCAGTCCGATGCTGGCGTCGTTCATGCCCAACGGTTTGAAGATACGGCGATCGACCGCCTGATCATAGAAGCTGCCGGTGGCGGCGAAGACCACATCGCCGATCAGACTGAAGGCCACGTTCTGGTAGGCATAGCATTGGCCGGGTGCGCATTCGAGCGGCGCGTACGCCAGCTTCTGCGCCACGGAGTAATACTCGGCGTTGGCTTCGATGTCCCTGTCGTAGGCGTTGTAGGCACGCAGCCCGACGCGATGGCTGAGCAGGTCGGCCACGGTGGCGCGTCGCGTCGCCAGCGGATCGCTCAGCTGAAAGTTGGGAACGTAGTCGCTGACCTTGCTATCCCAGCGCAACGAGCCGTCGGCCACCAGCAGCCCAGTCATGGTGCCCGCGAAAGCCTTCGAGAGCGATGCCAAGCGGAACACGGTGTGCGAATCGACTGGCTGTGGCGCGGCGACATCGGTCACGCCATAGCCACGCGCGCTGAGTACGCGGCCGTTCTGCACGATGGTCATCGACAGGCCCGGCACGCGCTGGCCGACCGTCAGTTGCTGCGCCATGGCCTCGAACGCCCTGACGTCGAACCCTTGCGCGGGGGGCAGTACTTGCCGTTGCGCCAGCGAGACACGGTAGGGCATCGGTTGCGCAGGCGCTTCGCGGTGCTGCGTGGTGTCGACCGTCGCCGTGGAATTCCAGCGAAGGGGCGTCTGGGCAGTGGACGAAAGGGTGAGCGGCAACAGCATGCCCACCAGTCCTAAGCGCAGGGCTCGTAATGGCCGCCGTGTAGGATTGTCTTTCATCGTGTGTCGGCCCTGCGTAAGCTCATGCTGTTCCGGATAATAGCGCCGGTTTTTAAGATTGCACAAACAGGAGAGATTTAATGTCCATCTTGTTCATCTTGCTGGTGATTATCGGCCTGGCAATCGTCCTGGCGCTGTGGGGTGTCGGCATCTACAACGGGCTGGTGACCGCCAGAAATGCCTTCAAGAACGCCTTCGCCCAGATCGACGTCCAACTGCAGCGCCGCTTCGACCTGATTCCCAACCTGGTGGAGACCGCCAAAGGCTATTTGAGCCACGAGCGAGAAACGCTGGAAGCGGTAGTAGCGGCGCGATCGGCCGCGCAATCAGGCCTGGCGGCAGCGAAAGCCAATCCAGGTGATCCGGAAGCGATGGCGCAACTGGCTGCGGCGCAGGCGCAGTTGAACACTGGACTGGGCCGTTTGCTGGCAATCGTGGAGGCGTATCCGGATCTGAAGGCCAGCCAGAACATGATGCAGCTCACAGAAGAATTGACCGCCACCGAGAACAAGGTCGCCTTCGCGCGGCAGGCTTACAACGATGCGGCGATGAGCTACAACAACAAACGAGAAGTATTCCCAAGCAGCGTGATCGCAGGAATGTTCAACTTTGTGCACGCCGCACTGCTGGATATTCCTGCCGATAAGGCCGAAGTGCGCGAGGCGCCGAAAGTGAAGTTCTGAGAAGCCGGGAAACGGGAATGGGGAGAGAGGAGAGGGGAGGCCATGAAGCGAAGCATCAGTGCAGTTTATTTCCGTGGTCGAACCGCGGGTCATAGAACGCGGCCGCTATCGGCAGCAGGACGAATCGCACGTCTCCCGTTTCGCGTTTCCCGATTCCCCGCCTTCCAATGAACTTCTTCGAACACCAAGCAGCCGCACGGCGCACTTCAACGCGCATGGTGGTGCTGTTCGCGTTGGCGGTGATAGGCATCGTGATAGCGGTCGACGTTGCGGTGCTGGTGCTGCTGGGCAGTCAGATGCGCGAGGACGGCGGCGCTGTGGTCGGCCTGCTGGTCTTCAGCACCTTGGCGACATTGGCGATCATCGGCCTGGGTTCGCTGTACCGTCTGGCATCCTTGCGCGGAGGCGGCGAGGCGGTGGCGCTGCAGATGGGCGCCACCGAAGTGCCTGAAGACAGCACCGATCTGCAGCTGCGCCGTCTGCGCAACGTGGTCGAGGAGATCGCCATCGCGTCTGGCGTGCCGGTGCCCAAGCTTTACGTGATGGAGCACGAAGCCGGCATCAACGCCTTCGCCGCGGGCTACTCGCCGTCCGATGCGGCGGTGGCGGTGACACGCGGTGCGCTGGAGCGGCTCAACCGCAGCGAACTGCAAGGCGTCATCGCCCACGAGTTCAGCCACATCCTCAACGGCGACATGCGCCTGAACATCCGCCTGATGGGCGTGCTGTTCGGCATCATGATGCTGAGCATCATCGGCCAGCGCGTGCTGATCTTCGGGCGCGGCGGCCGCAGCAAGGAAGGTACGGCGGTGCTGGTCATTGCGGTTGTGGCGATGATCGTGGGTGGCATCGGTTTGTTTTTCGGCCGCATGATCAAGGCGGGCGTCAGCCGCCAGCGCGAACTGTTGGCCGATGCCTCGGCGGTACAATTCACTCGCCAGACCGTCGGCCTCGCGGGCGCGCTGAAGAAGATCGGCGGCCTGCATGAAGGCTCGCAGCTGGCTGATCCCGCCAAGACCGAGGAGGTCAGCCACATGCTGTTTGGCGAAGGCCGGTCCTTCTCGCGTTTGTTCGCCACCCATCCACCGCTGGTGGAGCGTATTCGCCAGTTGGATCCCTTGTTCGATCCTGGGCAATTGAACGAACTGTCGCGCCGCTGGTCGGTGGCGCCACCCAACGGGCTGCAGGAAGACCTGGCGATGGGGCTGGGCAATGCAACACCGCCACCGCTACCGGCGGTATCGCATCGGATGAACGTCACGCCGCCCATGGTCGCGGCACAAGTGGCCACGCCAACGCGGAACGATTACCTGCGGGCGGGCGCCATGGTGGGCACGATATCGCCAGAACTCACCGCGATAACCCGGCAGCGCGAACAGGTCATGCCGTTGCTGTTGGCATTGCTGCTGGACGCCTCACCGCAGATCGCAGCCAAGCAGCAGATCGAAATCACGTCGCGCATGGGGCCGGCGATCGCGCGGCAGGCAGCCGAGATCCGCAACCAACACCTGGTCGATCTCCACCCGATGCTGCGCCTGCCATTGGCGGCGCTGGCGTTTCCGCTGTTGAGAATGCGTCCACGGCCGGCGTTGGAAACTTTCCTGGATACCGTGCAAGCAGCCGTGCATGCCGACGGCAAGACGTCGCTGTTCGAGTACTGCCTGGGACGGCTACTGCACGTGCAACTGCGCGAGTCGCTGGACCCTTCCAGGTATGCCCGGTTCGGCCGCCGCAAACCCGGCAGCGTGAAGCAGGAATTCGCCACCTTGCTGGCGGTCGTCGCGCAAGCGGGCAATGCCGACCCGGCCGAGGCTCAACGCGCCTATTTGGTCGGTCTGCAACGGGTATTACCGCGCGATCACATGCCCTATGCGCCGCCCGCCGAGGGCGTACTGGCGCTCGATGGTGTTTGGGAGCCGCTGGATGCATTGGACCCGCTGGCCAAGCAGGTGATGGTGGAAGCCATCACCGCCGCGATCAGTCACGACGGACGCGTCAGGGTGGCGGAGTCGGAGTTGCTGCGGACGATCTGCGGGGTGCTGCACTGTCCGTTGCCGGCGATGTTGGAGCAAGGATAGATCCGCGCCGATTTGCACGTATCAGCCCACGGCGGAGGCTACGGTTAGCGACTCGACAGCACGTTCCGACGCCGGCTCGGTTTCGATCAATTTCCGGATCAGGTCCGAAGCGCGTTCCGCGATCATGATCGTCGGTGCATTGGTGTTGCCGCCGATCAGTTGCGGCATCACCGAGGCATCGATAACACGAAGCCCTTCCACACCGCGCACGCGCAGCTGCGGATCGACTACCGAAGCCTCGTCGCTGCCCATGCGGCAGGTGCCGCTGGGGTGATAGACCGTCTCTGCCTTGGCGCGGATGAACTCGACCAGCTCGTTATCCGAAAGATCGCTGCGAGAGGGATAGATGAGCGCGCCGCGGTAAGCATCGAAGGCCTTCTGCGCGAACAACTCGCGGGACAACTTGGCGCATTCGACCATCATCTTCAGGTCGAAGCCGTCCGGGTCGCTCAGGTAATTGGCCTCAATGCGCGCATTGGTGCGTGGATCGGCGTTATTGAGGCTGATCCGGCCACGGCTACGCGGACGCAGGAAGCACGCATGCAAGGTGTAGCCGTCACCCGCCAGCCGATTGCGGCCGTGGTCGTCCAGCATCGCAGGCACGAAGTGCAACTGGATATCGGCGCGATGATCCGGCGCCAGCGGCGAACGCACGAAAGCGCCTGCTTCGGCGATGTTGCTGCTGCCGGGGCCGCTATGGCCGCGAAGGAAATAATCGTATGCAGTCTTCAGCTCGCTGGTGCGGTCGTAGGTGACGCGCTGAGTGGAATACTGCAGCGTGCAGATGTCCAGGTGGTCTTGCAGGTTCTGTCCGACCTGCGGTGAATCGACCTTGACGGTGATCCCATGCCGCCGGAGGTGATCGGCAGGGCCGATACCCGACAGCATCAGCAGTTGCGGCGAATTGATGGCGCCACCGCTCAGCAGCACTTCGCGGGCAGCGCGTGCCTTGATCTCGCGACCGCCACGCGCATAAGCGACGCCTACGGCACGGCCGTTCTCCAGCAGGACGCGCCGTACCAATGCGCCAGTAACGACCTTCAGATTGGGACGGCCGCGCGCGGGGCCGAGATAGGCCACCGCCGTCGAGCAGCGTGCGCCTTCTTTCTGGGTCACTTGGTAAAAGCCGAAGCCGGTCTGGTCTTCACCGTTGAAGTCGTCGTTGCGGCGATAGCCGGCCTGCTGGCCGGCGTCGATGAACGCAGACGACAGAGGATTGGTATAGCGAAGATCGGAGACGTACAGCGGGCCCTCGGCGCCGTGCAACGCGCCGGCACCGCGCGCATTGCGTTCGGCGCGTTTGAAGTACGGAAGTGCGTGGCTCCAATCCCAGCCGTCGGCGCCTTGTGCTGCCCAGTCGTTGTAGTCATCCGCAACGCCGCGCGTGTAGCACATCGCGTTGATGGAACTGGAGCCGCCCAGCACCTTGCCGCGCGGCCACCACAGCCGTCGGCCGTTGAGTTGCGGCTCGGGGGCGGTGTCGTAGTTCCAGTTCACGCCTTTTTGGCCGACCAGTTTGGCCAAGCCAGCGGGCATATGGATAAAGGGATGCCAGTCGCGCGGACCGGCTTCCAGCAACAGCACGCGGCAGTCAGGGTCTTCGCTCAGGCGGTTGGCCAGCACGCAGCCGGCGGAGCCGGCACCGATGATGAGGTAGTCGTACACGCGCGGACCTGTTGCGAGGAACGTCCGAACCTATCGGCCGGGCGTAGAGCAAATGCTCGGCGGAGCGCCCCGCTGGCCGCAGGTGTGCGTCCAGCTTGGGATTCGGAACGGTGAGTGGGGGAAAACCGCTGGCGATGTTGCAGTGCATCGTATACCTTGCGCGCGTGACGGGGCACCAAGGATGCTTGTGAATTACCGAGTCCAAACGGTCTGCGACTATCTATGAGTCACTCCAACCCGTTGTCAGGGTCCTTGGGCCGCTTCCGAGCGGCGCTGGCCGAATCGCCGCCGCTGCTGTGGGCTTTCCTCTATTTCTTCTGCTTGCTGAGCGGCTACTACGTGCTGCGGCCTGTGCGAGAAGCAATGGCCGCCTCCAGTGACGTCCAGGCAGTGTTTCCGCCTGCGATGATCGAGTTCTTCGCGACACGCGGCATGGCATTGAAGGACTTCACCCTGCAAGTGCTGTTTACCTGCACATTTCTGATCATGCTGCTGTTGCAACCGATATACGGCTGGGTCGTCAGCCGTTACCCGCGGCGGGTGTTCCTGCCGGGGGTATACGGATTCTTCATCGTCACGTTGTTGCTGTTCTACGCGCTTTTCCACATTGGCGCGCCCGGGCGAGGCATGGCCTTTTTTCTGTGGACCGCGGTCTTCAACCTGTTTGCCGTGGCGGTATTTTGGAGCTTCATGGCCGATATTTTCACTAACGTGGAGGCTCGCAAGTACTACGGCTATATCGGGGCTGCCGGCACGCTCGGAGCATTTTTAGGACCGATGCTGACGCGCGGCCTGGTCGGACAGATCGGCATCGCCAATCTGATGCTGGTGTCGGCCGGATTCCTGGCCGTGTGCTTGCTGTGCCTGCTGCGCCTGCGCCTATGGGCGGTCGCGCGCGAGCACGAGCGAAAGTTGGTGAGCGGGGAAGTGCCGATGGGTGGCGAAGTGCTCGCCGGGTTGAAACTGATCGTGCGCGAGCCGCTGTTGCGCTGGCTGGCGGTCATGGTGGTGCTGGGTGTGGGGGTAGGAACGTTGCTTTACAACGAGCAGGCCGCAATCGTCCGCCGCTTCTATACCGATCCTGCCGCCAGCACCGCCTACTACGCCACCCTGGATCTGGCGGTCAACGCGCTAACCCTGGTGGTGCAGCTATCGCTCACGCGCTTGCTGATGTCGCGCTATGGCATCGCTCCGGCGCTGTTGATTCCCGGGTGCGCGGTCATCCTGGGCTTTTCGCTACTCGCCGCCTCGCCGCTGCCGATGATGGTGGCGATCGTGCAGGTGATCACCCGCGCTAGCGAATTCTCGCTGGCGAAGCCGGCGCGGGAGACGATCTATACCCGGGTCGGCCGCGAATGGCGCTACAAGGCCGGTGCGGCGATCGACACGGTGATCTATCGCGGCGGTGACCTGAGCTTTGTCTGGCTGCACAAATTGCTTTCCGCGTTCGGCTCCAGCGTGGTCTTCGCGGCCGGCTTGCTGGCTGCTGCGGGTATGACTTTCGGCGCATGGCGGTTGTTACGGGAGGAGTCCAAGCTGCCCTCCGAACGCGCCGCAGCGGCGGCACCGACAGGAACGGACCCATGAAAGGTCGCAGAGAATTCCTCATCATCGCTTCCGCCGCCACCGCCTGGCTGGCGCTGCCCAACGCCATCCAGGCTGCTACCAGGAAAGCCGGCAAGCCGCTGAACATCCTGGTGATGGGCGGTACCGGTTTCCTGGGACCGCACTTCGTCGAAGCCGCTCGCGCCAAAGGCCACAAGCTGACGCTGTTCAATCGCGGCAAGAGCAATCCCACTCGTTTTAGTGGCGAAGAGTTCAAGGACATCGAGCAGCTGCATGGCGATCGTAAGACCGACCTGTCTGCACTGGAAGGCAAGCGACGCTGGGACGCAGTGCTGGATACGTCCGCTTATCTGCCAGGCGACGTGAAGCGTTCGGCGGAACTGCTGGCGCCGCGCGTGGGGCAGTACGTCATCATTTCCTCCATCTCGGTCTACGCCGACAACAGCAGGCCGGGCGCTGACGAAACCGCGGCGGTGGGCACCATTCCCGACCCGACGGTCACGGAAATCACAGGCGAGACTTATGGCCCTTTAAAGGCCTTATGCGAACAGGCGGCGGAGAAGGCGTTGCCTGGCCGTACCACGGTGGTCCGACCCGGATTGATCGTAGGTCCTGGCGATAGCACCGATCGGTTCACCTACTGGCCGGCGCGCGCCGCACGAGGCGGCGAGATACTGGCGCCTGGTTCATCCGAAGATCCCACGCAGGTGATCGACGTGCGCGATCTGGCGGCGTTCCTCGTGCATCTCATCGAAACCCGCAACTTCGATGTCTTCAATGCGGATGCTCCGGCCGGCACGCTGACCATGGGCGCCGTGCTGGCTGCCAGCCAGGCGGCCGCGGCAAGCGCGAACGGCATCCAATGCGTGCGTGCGCCTTGCGAGCAGCCGCCGGAAGCCACGTCTATCGCCACCTGGGTGCCGGCCGACTTTCTCGAAGAACATAAAGTCAGCGCTTGGCAGGACATACCGGCCTGGGTCCCCGCACGCGGCGAATACGCGGGCTTCGGCCAACGCAGCATCGCGCGTGCACAGGCGGCGGGATTGACCTATCGGCCATTGGAAACCACCGTGCGCGATACGTTGCAGTGGTGGCTGTCGCTGCCGGAAGAGCGCCGCGCCAAGCCGAAGGCCGGGATTTCCGCCGAACGCGAAGCGGAAGTATTGAAAGCCTGGCATGCGCGCGCGGCAAAGTAACGCCCGCAACGCTCACTGATTACGTCTTGCCGTTATGCTGTTGCCAAGCCGATGGCAGGGGAAGTTGAATGATGTGGCTTGCGCAGATTTTGGTTGGGCTGGTGGCTTTGCTGCACCTGTATTTCCTGGTGCTGGAAATGTTCCTGTGGACCAAACCACTGGGGCTGAAGACGTTCCGCAACACGCCGGAGAAGGCGGAGACCACTCGAGTTCTGGCGGCTAACCAAGGGTTGTACAACGGCTTTCTTGCCGCGGGCCTCATTTGGGGCCTGTGCACAGCACAGTGGAACGTCGTGCTGTTCTTCCTGGGTTGCGTCATCGTCGCTGGGCTCTATGGCGCCTATAGCGTCAACAAGCGGATTTTCTTTGTGCAGGGAATTCCGGCCATTGCGGCGATGACTGCCGTGCTCGCATCCATGTAGGAGCGCCGTCCCGGCGCGAGCTCTTCCTGCCAGATAACGAAAAATGCGAAAAGCTCGCGGCGGGACGCCGCTCCTACAAGATCACGGGCGGAAGAAGATAGTTGCTCCTACAAGGGCAACAATGGCAATGCGAACAGCGCCGCGCCAATCACGAACAGCACCGTCAGCACATGCACCATCGGCCGGTTGACGCGCAAAAAAACGAACTGCTCGATGGTTCGCCCTACCCAGAACAATGACATAAACACCAGCAGAGCACGTCCCAGCGGTGTTGTATGCAGCTCGCGGGTGAACAGGAAGCAAAGCGCTCCCACTCCCAGGAGCACATAGATCAGGCGCAAGTTGAGTATTTGAGTGATGGCGCGAGTAGCGAGGCCAACTTTTGCCAATTCGCGATCCCAGCGGAATAGTTTCCAGAAGCCCATATGGAACAGGGCGAAAGCGAAGCTATGCAGGCCGGCGAGCTGGATTGCTAGATCACGAGACATGGCCGTTCCCCTAAGTCGGATGCTCAATGAGGCGTGCGTGCTGGCTTTGGCGACACCCACATGCTGATACGGGCGCGAAACACCGCTTCGCCCTGTGGATTGGCAATGGATACGTCCATCGGTAACTCATAACCTTCGGCGGATTCGTGCGGCGTGAATGCCGGTGTGGCGACGGCGTGCATCGTGCCCACAGCTTTTTTCAGATATTCGACAGTCATCCCTCTTGGAATCCAGCGCATCGATTTAGGGATGCTGACATCCGTGGTCAACCCGCCAATGTATTCCGCCAGGTTGCACAGCGCGATGGCATGCACGGTGCCCAGGTGGTTGGTGACTTTGCGGCGATGAGTGATGCGAGCCTCGCCACGGTTGGGCTCCAGCACCAAGACACGTGGACCGATGCTTCCGAAATACGGCGCCTTGAAACAGATCAGCTTTGAGAACAGCCACTTTCCAAATGGTTTGCTGTCTAGCTTGCGGTAGATCTGCAGAACGTCGGCGCTCATTGGGAAGTCTCGGTTTCATCACAGCCGCTGAGGGAGGGAGAGCGTATGGAGCCGATATAGTTGCCGGCTCGCTAGGGTTGAGCGAGGAAGAGAAGGGCCAGCACTCGACATAATTTTTTGCCGAATGCTTGCCGGCTCCGGCTACCCCCTCCCAACCTCCCCCTGCTTCGCAAGGGGAGGGGCTGGATCACGCCGCAGCACGCGATTTGTCGTGCGGCTTGTGCTGGTCGTAATAGCTGGCCGCACGCAGTTCATGCGGATCGAAGTCGTCCACGGTGATGGTGTCCAGCGTCATCACGCGCAACTCTTCCAATTGCTTGCGTTCGTCGGCGGTGATCCAGCCCTCGCTTACGGCTTCTTCCAGCTGCGAAGTGAAGTCCAGCGCTTCGATGCCCTTGGTCTTCAGCGCCTTCAGGAACTTGCGCTCCACCGGTTCTGCCAACACCGCTTTGGCCAGGTAGCTGTCAATGCGGCCGGCCGGATTGTTCTCGCACGGCGTGGTGAACACGCCTTGGGCCAAGCGGTCGCGTGCTTCGTTCGGCGTCATCAACAGCGCCGCGGCGCGATGGCTCAGGCGGTCGCCGGGCGCTTCTGCGCGGCGGCCCCACGGGAAGATCAACGCCCACATCAGCCAGCCGACAGGACGGATGGGGAAGTTACGCAATGCCGCCGACAGCGCCAGTTCCATTTCGTGCACGCTGTTATGGAAGGCCCATGCCAGCAAGGTGCGATCGGCGACCGGCGCGCCCTCGTCCTGGTAACGCTTCAGCATGGCGCTGGTCATGTACAGATGGCTCAGCACGTCGCCCAGACGGCCGGACAGCGATTCCTTGAACTTCAACTTGCCGCCCAGCGTCAGCATCGATATATCGGCCATCAATGCCAGATTGGCGGAGTAGCGATCCAACTTGCGGAAGAAGCGGCGGGTGTACTCATCGCCCGGCGCACTGCCGAAGCGGGCAGCGGTCAGTCCGAACCAGAACGACCGCACTGCGTTCGAGATCGCGTAGCCGATGTGGCCGAACAGGTTGCGATCGAACTCATCGATGCCAGCGGCGACGTCGGGATTCTGCGCCGCTTTCATCTCCTTCAGTACCCACGGATGGCACAGGATGGCACCTTGTCCGAAGATCAGCAGGCTACGGGTCATGATGTTGGCGCCTTCCACCGTGATGGCGATCGGCGATGCCTGCCACGCGCGGCCCACAAAGTTGCGCGGCCCCAGGATGATGCCTTTGCCGCCCACCACGTCCATCACATCCTTCACGACTTCGCGGCTCATCGACGTGCAGTGGTACTTGGCGATGGCCGACGGCACCGCGGGCTTTTCGCCACGATCCACCGCGGCGGCCGTGGCCTGCGACAGTGCGCTGATCGCGTAAGCCTTGCCGGCAATGCGCGCCAGCGCCTCTTCAACGCCTTCGAAGCGACCTATCGACAGGCCGAACTGCTTGCGGATGCGCGCGTAGGCGCCTGTCACTACCGCGCCCAGCTTGGCGCCGCCGCTGGCGGTGGAGGGCAGGGTGATGGAGCGGCCGATCGACAAGCATTCGCTGAGCATGCGCCAGCCTTCACCGATGCCTTTTTCTTCGCCAATGATCTGCGACAGCGGCAGGAACACTTCCTGTCCGCGTACCGGCCCGTTTTGGAATGGCGAATTCAGCGGAAAATGACGGCGGCCGACCTCTACCCCGGGCGTTTCGCGCGGCATCAGCGCCAGCGTGATGCCCAGGTCGCGTTTGTCGCCCAGCAAGCCATCCGGATCGTACATGCGGAAGGCCAGGCCGATGATGCTGGCGACCGGCGCCAGGGTGATGTAGCGCTTGTCGAAGGTCAGTTTGATGCCAACGACTTTGGCGCCGTTCCAATCGCCTGCGCACACAATGCCGTAATCAGGAATCGACGTGGCATCGGAGCCGGCGAACGGTCCGGTCAAACCGAAGCAGGGCACTTCGCGGCCATCGGCCAGGCGCGGCAGGTAGTAATCTTTTTGCGGCTCGGTGCCGTAATGCATCAGCAGTTCGCCTGGGCCCAACGAGTTGGGTACGCCCACGGTGGAACTGACCACGCTGGACACCGACGCCAGCTTCTGGATGACCTTGTGGTGCGCCAGCGCGGAGAAGCCAAGACCACCATAGGACTTCGGAATGATCATGCCGAAGAACTTGTTCTTCTTGATGAACTCCCACATTTCCGGCGGCAGATCCGCATGGACGTGAGTGATTTCCCAATCGTTGGTCATCCGGCACAGTTCTTCCACCGGGCCATCCAGGAATGCCTGCTCTTCGGCCGTCAGTACCGGTTTGGGCTGCGAGAGCAGCTGGTTCCAATCCGGATCGCCGGAAAACAGTTCGCCTTCGAAACCTACCGAGCCCGATTCCAACGCAATGCGCTCGGTCTGCGACAACGGCGGCAGGATCTTCCGGTAGAAGCCCAGCAGCGGCGCGGTGATCAGCGGCTTGCGGATGGCCGGGATCAGCAGCGGTACCGCGATGGCAGCGACGATAATCGCAGCGATGATCGTGGCGGTCGGGTGGGCACCCAGCAGCCAGCAGGCCACCAGCAAAGTGGCGGTGATCGCCGCCCAGTACGCCAAGCGCAAGCGATGGTAAGCGGCGAAAGCGCCCGCCAGCAGGAAGGCGAGGAACGGGGCGGCAATGCTGAAAAGCGAACTCATGGGCTTGCTCCGGTAACGGATTCAGTGACGTCCTCGGCGACGTCGGATTCATTTGCGACGCTGGCGGTCCGCAGATCGGCCAGGTATTCCAGTACGGTGGCGCTGAAAGCATCGTTGTCGTCGCCAGCCACCATGTGTGTGGCTTCCGGCAAGTACGCGTGGCGCGCATGCGGCGCCAACGACTTGAATTCCTCGACGGTTTTTTCCGACACCAGGTCGCTGCGCCCGCCGCTGATCAGCAGTATGGGGCATTGGATGGCGCGCGCCGCGTCGGCGATAGCGTCCTGATGCTGTGCGCTATCGCGTGCCAGTTCATCGACCAGACGGGGATCCCAGTGCCAGCGCCAGCGGCCGTCTTCGCCTTCGCGCAACAGCTCGCGCAGGTCTTCGGGGGATTTGCGGGCGCGGCGATGCGGCAGGTACGCGGCGATCACGTCGCTGGCGTGATGCAGCGACTCGAAGCCGTCGGGAAAGGCGGTCATGAACCCGAGAATGCGCTGCATGCCGGCCTGTTCCCAGCGCGGGGTGATGTCCACCAACACCATGGCCCGGAACAGTCCTGGCCAACGTGCCTCGGCGATCAGTCCGAATAATCCGCCCATCGACGCACCGACCAACACGGGCGGTTGCGCCCGCTCCCCAGCGACGATGATCAGGTCGTCGGCGAACTGTTCCCCCGCGTAGGGCAAGTCGGCGGGATTGCGCTCCGAACCGCCATGGCCGCGGGCGTCATAGGCCAGGCCGGTATAGCCGTGGGCAGCCAGTTGATGGCCGGTGCGCGACCAAGCCCCGCGGGTCTGTCCGAAACCGTGCGCATAGACCAGGGCAGGGTCGGTCTGAAGCGCTGCAGCCATGGAAGGAAAGGTGCTGGTGGCCAGCGATATTCCGCCGGCGCCGGTAAGGCGCGACGTGGCGGCTTCGCCCGGTCCGGGGAACGGCTCGGCCGACGAATACGAAGTGGAGGACTGAGGCGTAACCATACGGTCTAGTATGGACCTCTGAATTTAGAGCAGTCAATCGGTTTCTCAACAACCGTGGCTGTACAAGCCTATGATTTTTATTAATTTTGTGTTGCGTTGCAGCAAACGTACCGCAACAAACCTCGGCGTATGGTTAAATGCCGAATATGACAACATCCGCTTCCGAATCCACTAGCGCCTCTCCTGCTCGCAGCTCCCGCTTGAGCGCCGAAGATTGGGCCCAGGCGGCGCTGGATCTGATTGCCGAGCAGGGCGTCTCGGCTGTCGCGGTGGAGCCGTTGGCGCGCCGGTTGGGCGTCACCAAGGGTAGTTTCTATTGGCATTTCCCCTCTCGCGATGCGCTGTTGCAAGCGGCGCTGGAACGCTGGGAAGTGGTCGAACAGGAAAGCGTGTTCGGCAATCTGGAAAAAGTGCCCGATCCGCGCGAGCGTCTGCGCGCGCTGTTCCAGTTGGTCGGTCACGAAGTCAAACCGCACATCATCTATAGCGAGCTGCTGAAAGCGCTGGATCATCCTGCGGTGCAGCCGGTGATCAATCGCGTATCGCAGCGGCGTCTTGAATATCTGGTTGCGTCCTTTCGGCAGGCGGGGCTAGGCCGAACCGATGCGCATCACCGCGCCCGTCTGACCTATGCCGCTTACGTGGGCTTTCTGCAACTGTCGCTACAGCTGCAACAGCCGCGAATGTCGCACGATGAGTTCGAGGCGTATCTGGAACACGTCATTTCGACGTTGATTCCGACCTAGCTTTATCGTAGAGCCGAGCTTGCTCGGCTGCTCTTCGTCTGATGTTAGAAGCAGCCGAGCAAGCTCGGCTCTACAAAGGCACGGATGAATTCCTTGTGGGAGCGACGTGAGTCGCGACGTTGATGTTTCCGGTCGCGACTCACCGGCGCCGGCATGCCGGCACCACTCCCACTAGGATGCTATGTCGACGCTGCCGTTACGACCGGTTGACAGTCAGCATAGGATCTCGGCTCTACATTAGAGGCATCGCACTCACGCAGGCCCAATCCGCACCTGCAACTCGCCATCACGCCATTCCCGCTGACGTTCGATATATCCGGCTTTATCCAGATAATGGAAGATCGAACGCACCGTGACTACCGGATAGTCGCCCGATAGCCGCGTCGCGACCGGATGGTCGGTAAATACGGTGTTCGCCGAAAAGAGTCCACCAAGAACGCGTTTTGAATACGGAATATGGATTATGTCCGGCACGAAGCCGTCGCTGCGGGCGAAGGTGTAAGCGGTGGCACGGTCGTAAAAATCGTGGCCTGCCAGTGCACTTGCCATCGTTTCAACGATCCAGGCGGTGGAGTTCTGGTAGTCGCGGCTGCCTGGGCGTGCGATCAGGTTGTAACGCGGATGGTGCAGGCTGTGACGCGGCATTTGCTTGATCCTTTCGGCGAGCCGCTTCGCCACATCGGGCTTGAACCAGACGATCCGCAGATCCTGGTTGACCAGATCATCGGAAAAGAAATTCACCAGGCCTTGTGCGTAAAGGCTGGAGCGGTCGCTACCGCATTCGTTCAATAGATGCACAACCGTCCAGCGTCCATGCGCGTGATCGCGCACAGCGAAGCCGGCGTGGCTGTAGACCAAGCCATGCTTGGACAGGTCGGTGCCGACACGGGCGATCAACGCCACCGGCGCGTCGGCTTTGTCCAGTGCCGCCACTGCCAACAATGCGGTCTGCGCCGCTGCCGCGACTTTGTGGGGAGCGACGTGTTGCTCAACGCAGGCGTCACCCGCATATGCATCGGCAACTGACAGCAGTTGCGATAACAGCAACACCAAGGCAATAAGCAAGTGTTTCATCGCGCTTAGTTGCCGTAACGGTGGCTGTGAATGTGCGGGCGCACGGCGTCATTGCCGATGAAGCACAACGCTTCCCCGGCGGCGCTCAATATCCACCCAGTGGCCACCGCGGTAACGCTGATCGCAGTGCCCGCCACGATTCCCAATCGATGAATCGCTTCCGTCGACAGATAGACCACGAATGACGCACCGACCGCCGCCACGGAAACAGTGACGGCTACGCTGCCACCCAACACCGCGACGCCCGAGACCACAGCCGCCGCGCCATGCGACAGCGCATGGGCAACGGCGATGGGTACTTCGACCGAAGCCGCCAAGCTGGCCTGCGACTGCCGGCTGGCGCCGTCGGACTGAGGCGCGGCTGCCGTCGGAAAGGCGAGACCTGCCGCGGCCCAGGTAAGTGCGGTCAGAAGCAGGGAGTTCGGGCTTGCCATAAGAGTGTCTCCATTGATGCCGGAGAGTGGGCACGCGCCGAGACAATGCTCAAGCATCATCGACAAGGTAAGCTCCCGCGGAACGAAAGGTATAGGAATCCGCTACTCATGGCTGTCTCTTTCGACTTGATTGACGCACTGAAGCGCTGTCTGCGCGCTCAGGGAATGACGTACCGCGATTTGGCGGCGCGGGTGAAGCTCAGTGAGGCCGCAGTGAAGCGGATGTTCTCGCGGCGGGCGATGAGCCTGCTCCGGTTGGAACAGATCTGCGACGTGCTGGACGTAGGCCTGGCCGAATTGAGTGCTGAAGCGGCACGTGGACGCACAGCCATGGCGCGCCTGAGCGAGGCGCAGGAGCAAGCGCTGGTCAGCGAGCCTGCACTGTTGCTGGCGCTGTTCCTGACCCTCAATCGCTGGCGCCAGGACGACGTGCTGGCGCACTTCGGCTTCACCCAAGCGCAATGGACGGGGCTGCTGGTGAAGCTGGATCGATTGGGCATCATCGAACTGATGCCCGGGAACCGCGGGCGCGCTTTGACCGCGCGCAATTTCCGTTGGCGTGCGGACGGCCCCATGGAACGCTATTTCCGGCATACATTGCTGGGCGATTATTTCGCCGATCCCTTCGACGGCGAGCAGGATGCGCTGCTGTTGCTTAGCGGCAGTCTGAGCATCGATGGCATCAAGCAGTTGCGGCAGCGGCTTGAAGAAGTGGCGCGCGAGTTCGATGCGCTGCTGGCGCGTGACGCCACCTTGTCGCCGCAGGAACGGGTGGGCGTCAGTCTGGTGCTGGCGCAGAAGCCCTGGCTGCTGCAGTTGTTCCACCCCTATCGGCGGTCGCAAGCCTAGCGCTGCACCGTTCTTCGCCGTTGAGCACGGACAGGCTGGGCCGTCCACGCCGCCCGGCGGGTGTTTGCTTGCCCTGAATGTCGGCGCGCCGGCTATTCATGATTGTTCTCGCATGTTGACCCAGGACATTGGTATCATTTTGGTCTGACTTATTGAGGGCAAGGCATGAACGCAGCGGTCGACCATTTCAGGACGAAGGATTCCCCCGGCAGCGAATTGGAGACACTCAATGCCTGGGTTGATGAAGTCGCCGCCCTCACTCAGCCCGATCATGTTCACTGGTGCGACGGCAGCGATGCCGAATACGCCGCCTTGCTGGCGCTGATGCAATCTGACGGCACTCTGCTGCCGCTCAACCCGCAAACCAATCCCAATAGCTGGCTGCACCGCTCTAGCCCCAACGACGTTGCGCGCGTAGAGCACCTGACCTTCGTCTGCACGCCGCAGCAGGAAGACGCCGGCCCCAACAATCATTGGATGGCGCCCGCCGAGGCGCACGCCAAGATGGACGCCTTGTTCGCGGGGTGCATGCGTGGCCGTACGCTTTATGTGGTGCCTTACTGCATGGGGCCGATCGGTTCGCCACTGGCGCGCTGCGGCATCGAAATCACCGACTCGCCTTACGTTGTCGCCAACATGCGCATCATGACGCGCATGGGGAGCGAAGCGCTTGCACGTATAGAGCGGGAAGGCCGGTCGGGCGGCGCGTTCGTCAAAGGGCTGCACTCCATCGGGGAGCTCGATCCAGACCGCCGCTTCATCATGCATTTTCCCGAAGAGCTGGCGATCAAGAGCTACGGCTCCGGCTACGGTGGCAATGCGTTGCTCGGCAAGAAGTGTCACGCGTTGCGCATCGCGTCGTATCAGGCGCGCCGCGAGGGCTGGTTGGCCGAGCACATGCTGATCCTGGGCATCGAGAATCCGCAGGGCGACACTCACTACATCGCCGCGGCGTTCCCGTCCGCGTGCGGCAAGACCAACCTCGCCATGCTGATTCCACCGGAAGGCTATCGCCAGGACGGCTGGAAGATATGGACCATCGGCGACGACATCTGCTGGATGCGTCCGGGCAGCGACGGGCGGTTGTACGCCATCAATCCGGAAGCCGGTTTCTTCGGCGTGGCGCCGGGCACTTCGGAAAGCTCCAATCCCAATGCGTTGGCGACATTGGCGCACGATGCCATCTTCACCAATGTCGCTCTGACCGACGATCAGCAGCCGTGGTGGGAAGGCTTGGACTCCCGAACGCCCGCCACCGACTGGCAGGGCCGCCCGTACGATCCCGCCAATGGCCCGGCCGCGCATCCCAATTCCCGCTTCACCGTGTCAGCCAAGCAATGTCCCAGCTATTCGTCGCGCGCCGAAGATGCGCAAGGCGTGCCGATTTCCGCCATCGTGTTCGGCGGTCGTCGCGCATCGCTGGTGCCGCTGGTTTTCGAAGCACGCGACTGGACGCATGGCGTGTTGGTCGGTGCGGCCATGGGCTCGGAGACCACGGCGGCAGCCACCGGTGCGGTCGGGGTGATGCGTCGCGATCCGATGGCGATGAAGCCTTTCTGTGGCTACAACTTCGCCGACTATTTTGCGCATTGGCTGTCTTTCGACCAGCCTGGCGCGCGGCTGCCGAAGATCTTCCACGTCAATTGGTTCCGCAAGGGCGAGGATGGCAAGTTCCTATGGCCGGGCTTTGGCGACAATCTGCGCGTGCTGGAGTGGATGGTGGGCCGAGTGACCGGCCAGGCCGAAGCGCTGGAAACCCCTATCGGCTATCTGCCCGGCAGCAACAGTCTGAATCTGGACGGCGTCACTTTGTCCGCAGAGGCGCAAGCCAAGCTCTTCGATTTTGATCGGGCAGGGTGGCAGGCGGAAGTCGCCAGCATTGGCGGGTTTCTCAGCGAGTTCGGCGAGCGTACTCCGCAAGCGCTGAAGGATGAGCAGCAGCGTATCGCGGCCTTGCTGGGGGGCTGAAAAGCTCTCCGGTAAACCTGATTAGTGTCGAATCTCAGCTCCTCTCCCTCCGGGAGAAGGTGCCGGGAGAGCCTGCCCCGTACCTTGATACGGGGGCGGATGAGGGAAGGGCAGTGACTCGCTAGCCAACGCCGCGACAAACGGATACTTGATGCCCTCATCCGTCGCTGCGCGCCACCCCGCCTTCGCGGGGGCAGGCTCTTCTCCCGGAGGGAGAAGAAAAACCTCCGCCTCCGCAGCGCTTTAAACCCAGGTGCGCCCAACCGCATCCAAGTCGTTATGCTGAACTCAGCCGTGAGCGACTTCATGACCGCTACGACCACCGACGAGGTGGCCGCCGAAACCGATGCCGTGCTGGTGCGTTCAGCGGCGGGCGGTGACATGCAGGCCTTCGAAGCCTTGTACCGCCGCTATGCCGGCCGCGTGCACGGCGTGATCATGCGGCTGGTCGGCGGACAAGGCGTGCGTGCCGAGGATCTGACCCAGGAAGCCTTCGTGCGCGCCTGGCAGGCGCTGCCCAAGTTCCGGTTCGAGAGCGCCTTCTCCACTTGGCTGCACCGGCTGGCCGTTAACACCGCTCTGATGGAGCTTCGCAGTCGCCGTGCGCAGCCGCGTTTCGACGACGATGAAGACGCGCTGGAGGATCTGGGCATGCTGGATTCCGCGGGCCAGGGCACAGCGCTTTCCATGGATTTGGAGCGGGCGGTCGCCACGCTGCCGCCGCGCGCCCGCGCCGTGCTGGTGCTTTATGACGTGGAAGGTTGGAAGCATGAAGAGATCGCCGCCGAGTTGGGCATGGCGGTCGGTAGTTCAAAAGCCCAGTTACACCGCGCGCGCCATCTGTTGCGCGGCCGGTTAGGAGTAGAAGCATGAGCACACAAGACGATTCCCTGCGCTGGCGATTGCGGGGCCTGCGTCAGGACAACCCGCCCCAACGCGATTTATGGCCTGGCATCGCCGAACGCATCGCGGTGACGCCACAGGTGTCGGAGCCTACGCGGCCGCTCCATGTCCGGCGGCTGGCGCCGTGGGCCGTGGCTGCCTCGGTGCTGCTCGCAGTCGGACTGGTTTGGCAGCACCAGGCACCTCCAGAACCCGAGGCATCGCTATTTCAGCGCGAAGCTACGGCTCTTACCCGTGAATACCAAGGAGCGCTGATCCAGTTCAGCAGTACGGAAGCGCCTCCCGAATTGGCGGCGGCGCTGGATGCGCTGGACCGCAGCGCGGCTCAGATCCGCACTGCCATCGACACCGATCCCAACGCACGCTTCCTGTTGGATCAGCTGCGTCGCACCTATGCAAGACGCTTGGCATTGAGCCAACGCGCCGCCATGACTTGAGGAGTTTCCATGTCCCACATCTTCTTCCGCTCATTGAGTCTCCCGCTACTGTTGCTGGCAGCGGCAGCGTTCGCTCAGACACCGATCGACGAGACCCGCCCGTTGGACGCGCGCGGCCGCATCGATATCGGCAACGTAAAAGGCCGGATCGAAGTACGCGCCTGGGATCGCGATGAAGTGAAGATATCCGGCACGCTGGGCGAAGGCGTGGAAAAACTGGTTATCGAAGGCAACCGCCAGCATTTGGTCGTGGAAGTGCGCTATCCAAAGGGCGGTTGGGGCAACCGAGACAAGTCGGGCCCCACCGAGATGCTGTTGAACGTGCCCCGCCGTGCCGACCTGAAAATAGAATCTGTTTCCGCTAATGTCCACGTCACCGGCGTTGCCTCGTCGGTGCTGTCGATCAATGCGGTCAGCGGAGACGTGATGGTCGCGGCTGCGCCCGCAAAAGCCAGCATCGACGCGGTCAGCGGCGACCTGGCTCTCACCCTCAATAGTGGCGATGTCGACGTGCAATCCGTCAGCGGCGATATGGTGCTGCGCGGCCGCTTGAACGGCGATATCGACGCGGAAACCGTCTCCGGCAATATCGAAATCGACGTCGTCGGCGAACGTATCCGCGAGTTAAAGGCGAATACCGTTAGTGGTGACGTGAATGTTCGTACCGCGTTGGCGCCCAAAGGCGAGATCAAGCTGGAATCCGTCAGTGGCGACCTGCTGCTGCGTCTGCCCAAGGACGTATCGGCCCAGGCGCGCGGCGAGAGTTTCAGCGGCGATTTGAAGGCCACTGGCGTGACGGTGGAAAAACGCCAAGGCCCTGGTTCCAGCTTCTCCACCCGCTACGGCGACGGATCAGGCGACATCGGCCTGCAGGCGTTTTCGGGTAGTGCGGAGATCAGGCTGGAATGACGTTACCCGATATTGGTGCCGATACCGCTTTTGGCAGCCCCGGCTACCGTCCGGGGCGAACGCCGCGAAATTGAGCGCAAGCACTGTCAATGGCGATGCCGGCATTGCTACCGCTCATGGCGCCAAAGGAAAATCAAGACGGTATTGACCGGCAGCGACCTGACCTGATGTCTGCCCATTTTCCGAACCCGACGGTGACGACGACCTCAGCGTATATCGATCTCAAGGAATGAAGTGGTGAGAATGGAGTAAGCATCTCTGCCGACCGCTGCCGTATTATCCGGCCTGGTGATGCGGATAGCGGCATAGTCCGCGCACCGGGTAGAGCAGTGCTCGATGGACTGCCGGGCGGTAGAGCACGGCTCGGTAAGGATGAAGGATGCCCATGCGGGACACCGGGAGTGAGGGCATGGAAATCGGAATAGTAGAGGCGCTGTTTCACGAGGGGCGATACGATCAAGTTGAAACGCTGGCGCGCGAAACGCTAGTGAGTGTGCAGAATGCGCAGATCGAAGCGCAGTGGCTGAACCTGCTTGCCTTTAGCCTTGCGGCACAGGCGCGTCCACAGGAGGCGCGGGAGATATTCGCAAGGCTTGCCCGTGTACAGCCCCACGAGCCGGCACATCTGCTCAATCTTGGCAATGCCTGTCTTGAAGCAGGGGACCCGCACGCCGCCGTCGAGGCATTCGAAAAGGCCCGCTCAAAGGGCGCAGAAGGGGTGGTTCGCTTGCTTGGGCATGGCTTGGCGCTGCTCGCCTGCGCGAAGTTCGAGCAGGCGCGGAAATTGCTTGCAGACGCCCATGCGCTGGAACCCGATGCCGTGGATGTGCGTCTGGCATACGCGCAGTGTCTGGCCGAACTGGAATACTTCGACCGCATAGAAGGGCTTGTCGGATCGTTGGAAGATGAGGTGCTGACACGGGAGCAGCGGCGCGTGCATGCATGGTTGCTGGCACAGGCAGGCATCGACGAGCGGGCGGTGGCCGCGTACCAGCGACTGCTTGCGGAGGATTCTGAGGATGTGGAGTCACGGATCAAGTTGGCATTGTTGCTTGAGCGGCTGAATCGCCTTGACCAGACCGACGCACTGTTGCGCCACGGATCGGTCGCACAGGCGCCTATGGACGCAATGAAGGCATTGGCGCTGGGAAGGCTGCGACGGAGATCGGGGGACCCTGCAGGTGCCGCCATGGTGCTGGAGCAGGCCCGCACGCTCGCGTCGCCTGGCGCCATGATGGCGCAACTCCACTTTGAGTTAGCCAAGTGCCATGAAGGTACGAACCAGCCTGAGGCTTGCATGGCGGCGCTGGCTGTTGCACACGAGCAGGCGGAAGTGGCGTTTGGACAGCGCTTCCCACATGTATCGCGCCGTGATGTTCTAGGATGGCTAAACGAGCGGATCGATCAGGACGCGCCTGCGACTTGGCAGTCGCCCATTGAGGATGGCGCTGCACAGGATCCAGTTTTCCTGGTGGGATTCCCGCGCTCTGGTACCACTTTGCTTGAGCGCGTACTCGCTGCGCACCCGGCTTTGGATGTATTAGACGAACGACCAGCACTGGAGGCCGTGATTGCTGGGCTCCAGCGGTTGCCAGGCTGGCACGGCCAGAGTCTGGCTGATGCATTGGACGGCCTCGATCCAGTAATGCTCCAGACTGCCAGGCGCACCTACTGGCGGGAAGCGAAGCGACATGTGGTGCCGCATGGAAGATTGGTGGACAAGTATCCACTCTATCTAACGCGAGTGCCTTACGTGGCCCGGCTATTTCCCAGAAGCGATTGGCTGCTGCTGTTACGCCATCCCTGTGATTGCGTACTCAGTTGCCATATGCAGGCATTTGGAATGAATGGCGGGGCGCTTGTTTTTCGATCCCTTGAAACAACTGCCGAGGCATATGCGGCGGTAATGGAGCATTGGGAATCGCAGATATCGAAAATGCGCATGCCGGTCCATGTGCTGCGCTATGAGGACTTGGTGATGGATTTCCACGGTCAGTTGGACTGCATGATGGCCTTTTTGTCACTTGCGCGGACAGCTGCGCAGGATGACTTCAGCGTACAGGCGGCCCGCCGTGATCGACGGATCAATACGCCCAGTTATTCGCAGGTGATCCAGCCCGTCAACTCGTCGGCCGTCGGCCGCTGGCAACGCTACCGCCGTCATTTCGGCCAAAATACGCTCGACCTGCTGCGTCCCTGGGTGGCGCGCTACGGCTACAGCTTGGAGTGATGCTGCGGAAAGCGCAGATAGGTGGACAAGATGTATTTGTCCTGGCTCGGAGAAGGCAGGCCCTGGTGTGCGTACATCCAATATGGCGGAAACATCAGCAATCGCCCGATACGCGGCGACACGCCCATGTCCAGTCCGGGGAACCGAGTTTCGCCGCCATCTTCCACGTCATTAAGATACCAGAGGAACACCAGGTACCGGTCGCAAACTTCGTTTATCGCATCGAAATGGGTCTGGAACTTCTCATCGCTGCCCGCGCTGTAGCGTTTAAGGATCAGCGGACTCAATAGCGGGCTGTCGGGTATAGGAATTGGTAGACCCACATCCTGGTTGTAGCGTTTCAGTTGCCCACTGATCTGCGCTCGGAAAAAAGCCAGGAACGCGTTGTCGGACAGCCGGCTGACGTCCAGTTCGGTCCAGGCACTGTTCTCCAACCCCGGTCGCACGCCGCGGCCATTGCGTACCTGGAAGCGTGCCAGCGTATTAAAAGAATCAATCAGCCGGCGGCACAGGTCCGCCGGCAGATTGTTGTCGTAGCAGCGGACAAAATGCCGAAGCGTGTCGCTGGGCATAACCGCTGCGGCATCTGCCGCAGCGGCCGCCTGCTTCACCAACCCATCAGAAACGGGCTGTCCAGCGCATCCAGTAGAACCGGCCGATGGCATCGTAGGTCCGCATGTCGGTGGAGGCATTGAAGCCAGAATAGACCAAAGGCGGCTGACGGTCGGTGAGGTTCCGCACGCCGATCTGAATCGAACTGTTGTTCAGACCTTCGAACCGATAGCCGATTTGGAAGTCGGTTTGAGTGAACGACGGTACACGGCGTTTGGCTACATAGCCCGGTTCGCTTACATCGGCCACGTCTGGCGACTCATAGACGTGGTGCACATAGCGGGTAGTCAAGCTTGCGCTAACGTTGCCGAGTGTCCAGCTGATGTCGTTAAGCGCACGCCAGCGGGCCAAGTTGCCGAAGCCGGATGAGGTCGAGTCGACGAAGGTTCCCGCCAGCCCTGTGCTCTGTGGAATGCCTGGGAAGGCACCTACGTCACTGCTTGGGTCGTTGGCCAGCAACCGCACGTCGTACTCAGCGAGATAGGTGCTGTCCAGGTTCCAGCGGAACTTGCCCCACGAGCTTTCCGGAAATAGGTAGCGGAAGCCAATGTCGACGCCACTGGTCTTCATCGTACCGAAGTTGCCGATGACGTTGGTCATCTGCGCGACATCGCCACTGTCGTCACGGATGAAGGTATCGCAGAACCGGCCGAAGTTGAAACATTGGTTCAGCATTACGTTCTCAGGCAAGTTGGTGATGAAGTCATCCAGCTTCACCCGCCAATAGTCGACCGTCACGCTGAAGCCTTCCAGGTAACTCGGGCTGTAGACGAAGCCGTATGTCAGCACGTCGCCTTGCTCAGCTTCCAAATTGGGGTTGGCAACTTGGAAAGAAGTGACCTGGTTGTTGCTCTGGCGGAAGGAGCCATCGGTGGGTACACCGGCACAAGCACGTGGGTCGGCTGTGGTTTGACCGACGTAACCATTGCAAGGATCGGTGTAGGTGTTTGCGCTGGGGACGGTAGGCGCAAACAGATCGCCAATGGTCGGAGCGCGGAAAACATCGGCATAGGTGGCGCGTATCAACAGGTCGGAGATAGGCTTCCATTCAATACCGATTTTGGAGTTGGTGGTGCCACCGAAGTTGGAATAGTCCGAATAGCGAGTGCCTAGCGATATGTTCAACTTCTCGGCGAACGGCATGTCGGAGAGCACTGGGATCAGCGCCTCGGCATAGATTTCGTTGACGTCGAACGAGCCGTTGATGTCACCGAAGGTGCAGGCTTCCTGAGTGATCTTACAGACGGTTTCGCCAGGCGCGATGATGGTCAGGAAGTCACTGGAAGAACTAGCCGATTCCTCTCGTCTTTCCACGCCGACGGCCAGCGACGCCATGCCGGCCGGAAGTTCGAACAAATCGCCGGTGACGTTCGCGCTGAAGACTTTCAGCACGTTCTCGTTCGTGTTGTGGATAGTCGGATTGATCAGATCCAGTGCTGCCAGCTGCGCCTGACCCCCTGGCGTATTCGGGTCTGGTGCGGGACCCATAAAGTTGACAGGCAGACATCCGGGTATTGCAGTCGTTGGATCTCCGGGGGTGCCGACACAGATCGGATTGCCCGTTGCCGGGTCGATCATGGACGGACCCAGTGCCTGCGTTAACGCGGGGCTGTACAGGTAACCACGGACGGTTGAGGATTGGGGTGTGCGGCCGTATCCATACGATGCGTCCCACGTCCAGCTACTGTCACCGAATGCACCGCGAAGACCGGCTGTGATCTGGTACGTTTCGGTTTCGAAACGAGTGGTGCGCGTTGGGATGAAGTCACGCAGGCGGAGACGGGCGTCGGTGATGTCCACACCGAACGGGTTGTAGATGCTGTCCGCGCTGATCGGCACATTGTCAACCGCGGCACGGCCATCGAACGGTAGTGGCGCAATAAAGAACGAGGAATCAGTGCGCAACCACGAACCGAGCAGGAACGCCTCGACGTTGTCCGATATCTGGTAGTTGCCGCTCAAGAACAGTGCGGTGCGCTCTTGTGGTGTCAGATTGAGGTTGCCGTCGGCCTGGAAGTTATAGACATCAGTCGAAGGATTGAAGCAGCGGAAGTTCGATTGTGAAGAGCCGGGGGTACCTTCGATGCGGGTCAGCACCACGTTGGCGCCGGCTCCACAATTAGGATCGGTGAGGTCCACACCCGTAGCGGCGGAGCGCGGCACGACATAACGGCCGGTCAGTATGCGGCTGGTACCGCCAATGCCATGCTCACCAGCATACAGTTGGTAGGGCTGGCTGGAATAACTGCGATCAGCAGCGCTAACGGAATCTTCCTTGTCGTAGCTGGCACCCAGCATCAGATTGCCGCGCTCGCCGGTCATACCAAAGATCGCGTCGTAGCGTTCTGTATCGGCGTCACCACGCGAGGACACACCATAGAACGCGCTGGCTTCCAATCCGTCAAAATTCTTGCGGAGGATGAAGTTGACTACGCCGCCGATGGCATCCGACCCGTAAATTGCCGAAGCGCCGTCCTTCAGGATTTCAACACGTTCGATCAATCCCATCGGGATCGAGTTGATGTCGACAGCACCATTGGCGTTGGAAACAGTACCGATCCAGCGCTTGCCATCCACTAGGACCAGCGTGCGGTTCACGCCTAGGCCGCGCAAGTCCACGGTGGCCGCGCCCGCGCCGCCGCCGTTGTTCACCTGTGGGTTGGTAGCAGCGCCCGAGATGGCAGGGCTGCGCTGCAGGAATTCGCCTACGGTTGCAGCACCGGAATTCTCGATAGTCTGGCGTTCAATCGTGAATACCGGGCTGGAGGTTTCCAAGTCAGCTCGTTTAATGCGCGAACCGGTAACCTCAATAGTGTCCAGGGTCGTTGCTTCGTCGCTGGTTTCCTGCGCGGCTACGGTGGCCGTACCCGCGATACTGATCATGCCTATGGTAAGAGCGAAGCCAATGGCCTCGCATAACTTGGTGGCTTTGCAGTTCATTCTCTCTCTCCAAATGAGTCTGGTTAAGCGCTGAGGAACCCGTTGGCTGCCAAAGAACAGCCACAAAAACGGGGGTGGCCCGATCATAGACGCGCTCGCAGAAGAATTAAAGTGTCGTTAAGTCCTCAGCGGAACCCTGCAAAATTTAAGTAAATGAAACTTCATTGACAATTCTGAATAGGTCCGTGTGATCTCTTCCAACGACTCTCTCCTTGAGTCCATGAATGGAGCGCCCTAACGGATGTTCCCCCACTTTTGAGTAGCGCGACGATTTGTGGTCCAACTCCCGGTGATCTCCCGATCTGCTACTGCCCGCATCCCATCGAAAGCTGGCGCCGCGAATACAACGAGGAACGACCGAAAAGAGCATTTGGAGGACTAATCCCCTCCGTCTATGCACAACCGCTGGCGACCAACGCAGATACCATCAAACCCGGACTCTAGATCCGAACGCTACTGAAAGTGGGGAGACGTCGTCGGTATCACGTCAAAAGCCAGGCTGATTCGCGGCCGTTTGCCAGCATATGGCAGAGTGTGGTGAAAAAAATAGGATGGAAAGGTAATAAATTGCCCGTTTTGTGGGCGATGCGTCCATTCGCGAGCATCCGCAGAAAGAGGGAGGTTATGAGGGGGATGGCCAAAGACAAGTGCTCCGCTGTCTTCGCCGACTGCATCACCTACATCCACATAAAAAACGCCACTCATCCAGCCCGCGGGATGGATGTGGGGACTTTGCCGGCCTCCCTCGTGAAGAACGGTAGCCCAAACTTGCAGCCGCCAATGGCTAGGGCGCACGACTAGCCATGGGTGTGCTTGCGAAGAGAATGCAACTTCGAGATCCTCGAATCTTCGAGCGATGAAGCTGCGCAATATTTGTCCGAAATGGCTAAACGGCGCTCTGCTCGAGATGTCCAGCATCGCGCTTTGCTGACCCCGGCGGGTAGAGCGGCCAATTGGCTCCCAAGTCAAATGCTCATGGCTGAGAATGGAAGCTCGAAGGCTGTTTAAGTCGAGCATCTCTTCCGGCCCGCAGATACTGCACGCCAACAGTCTGTGATAATCCATCAGTGTATCGATCAATTCTGTTTGCCCTAGCTCATTGGCTGTCATGTACAAGCCAGCAAGCGCCGTTTGATCCCCTGGATGCAAGCGCAGTGTCTTCAGGTAATAAGACTGAGCTACCTCCACTTGATTCGACGTTAGGAGTGTAAGCGCGTGATCGGTCAGTGCGGCAGCGTCGTCCGGAATGGCGGCTTCTACGTCAAGATGCAGTCGTAATGCTTGGTCCACTTTGCCTTCGCCGCGAAATGCATTGGCGAGGCTGCGCATGAGCTGTGGTTGCCGGGGGGCCAATGCAAGAGCCCGTTGGAGATGATTGACGGCTTGAGAATAACTTTCACGCCGAAGATGAATGATTCCCGCGTTTGCAAGAGCCTCGACGGAATTTGGATCGACTTTAACCAATAGCTCAAAATCGGCCAACGCCTCTTCTAAGCGTTCCATGCGGTAGAACGTCAGGGCACGATTGAACAAAACAGGTGGTGCCCCAGGAGAAAGCATGAGTGCGGCATCGAAATCGGTCAGCGCCTCGCGGAGGCGTCCTGAGTTCGAGTAAGCCATGCCCCGCAGATAATACAATTCAGCGTCTTTGGGAGCTGCCGTAAGCATGGGGCCCAACAACGCCAGTGCCCGTTCCATTTGTCCGGCCCTTAGCGCCTCGCGTGCTGGTTCCAGCTTGTCAGTAGCAATGGGCATAGCTTCTACATGTAAGATTACAAATGAAATTGGTCTGGCAAGGACGCGTCAATTCTTTCGATCGAGATGGCGGATTACGATGTCCTCGATAGCGGAGGCTGATCGCCGTTGATCGAACAAGCCCGTACGCTGAACGGCGCAGCGCATCTCCTTACGTAACGATTCTAAGCTCTCTGGAGAATTGGCGAGAAATGCCGCGCGTTCAATATATGCGGCGGTATCGGCGCAGACCAGATCCTCCAGGCCGAGGAAGCGGTTCAGGCTTACGCTAAGGCGCGCCAACGGGGTCTCACCTACACGGCTGAGTACTGGTAGGTTTGCCGCCGCCGCTGCGATCGCGGTAGCGCCGGCTTGATACCGAAAGGCGTCCAGGAACAGATCACAACTGGCCATCCTGTCAGCGTGTTCGCCTGCGGGGAGCTTCTCGGCAAAATGTAAGCGTGCGGAACTGCCACCCAAACGGCTCCAGTTGCGTTGGAAACCTTCGCGAGCATGCTGGGGTAAGTACACCAGAAGATGGGCTTGTGGTGCGCGGCCGAGAATCTCTATCCATGCAGTTAAGAGTTCTTCGTTGAACTTATAGCTGTTGTTAAAACTGGCAAGCACCGGTACATGTTCCGGCAAACCAAACCTGGCTCGATCCCTGGTACCCGACGCCATCGGTGCTGCTGGAAGCGAGAACCCTGATGCGTATACGACTCTATCTGAATATGGCCATTGGAAGCCTTTGGGGAGGAGTTGCTCGTCGAGGATGACGCCGTCCAGCCAAGGTGCTTGCTGTCCGTGAATGAATCCAAGCCAGCCAAGTTGAAGGGGGGCCGGGCGTAACGCCAGGACCTCGGGCCGAGAGCCTTGGGTATAGCCGCCGAGATCGATCAGAGCGTCGATGCCGTCGTTGTGGATGATCTTTGCCAACTGGTCGCTACGTATCGACTGACAGTTCCGGTAAACATCGAATTCTTCGTGGATATGCAGGGCGATTTCATCCTTGTAAGCACGTAGCGAGTATCCGAAGACTTGAAATCGATCTCTATCGTGCGCTTTGAACAGGCCGCGTAGCAAGCTTCCTACCGCATGATTGCCGAAGTCGGGCGACAAGTAACCAAGTCGTAAGGGGATGCCTTGCCTGGGTGCTGCTTGACCGGGCGATGAAAATGATCTGACATGATCGGTGACTCGACGCGCATACCGCTCCAGCGCAACACGCTTCGACGCGTCGGATAAGGGCAGGAAAGATAACGGAAATACCTCTGCGATATCATCATGCGCTAGCAGGCTGGCGTCAGCCAGCTTGGATTCTAGCTTCCGGGAAGTGGTTTGCTCGGCTTCGAAATCACACATCATGGCTTCGATCTGCGCCAATCGCATGAGGCAGTCACCTCTTTCTGGGTGCAAATGGTGCATGCGTTCGTAACCTTGACGTGCAATATCCATCTGACCGGAAAGTTCGGCACAGATTGCGACATTCATGACATCGGAAGGTTGCTCAATCATGGCGTTGCGGTAGGCCTGTGCCGCTTCGCGCCAACGCCCCTGGGCCTGCAGTGATTCTCCCAGGTAGTGCCATGCTTCCCCAAAGGCCGGTGCCATTGAGAGACATCGACGCAGAGACGTCTCCGCGGCGGCGGCGTCGCCGCATGCCATTTCCAGACTTCCTCTGGCCAGCCACGTTAAAGGGTTTCCGGGGCTCAACTTGGTCGCACGGTAGGAAATTTTCAGTCCTCTATCAATGTCCCTCATTGCGCGGAGACACAATGCCAGAACCGTAGTTGTGTTGGGACGTGATGGTGATGCAGTCAGGATCGACTCGAGCATTGGCAAAGCATCAGCCTCTCGCCGGCACTGCATAAGCAGTACAGCGTAGTCATGACGAATCTGAAGATCGTCTGGCGCTGCATCTATGGCAATTAAGTAATGACGAGCCGCAGCGACAAAATCTCCTCGCTGGTGGAAGCTTCGTGCCTGCTCTGCATCATCCATTGCCTACTACCAGTGTCCAGCCCATTTCTATACCCGGACGTTGCTCAAGCGAAGATGACGTGACGGTGTATCCGGCTGATCGAAAGAAACTCGCGATAGCGGCAAGCTCATCAGGATTGACAAGAGCTCTCCGCAGCTGCTGCAAACGGAGTTTCTCGTCATTGACTGCAGCCTGTGCTGAATCAAGAATACTCAGTGCGATTGATTTTTGATGCCCAGCGGCGGACAGGGCGTTACGTATTTGATCCGCTGTTTTTCGCAGTATCGCGGCATTTTCATTGGCTGCCATCATTTCCATTAGCGCAGCTGCAGAAGTATTGAAAGCTGTACGTGCCGATTCGGCATGGGGATCGTTAGCCAGAGCGGAGCGGAGTGCTGGGTTGGGGGCTTTCGAAAGTACTCCTATCATTGCGTGGGCGTTCGCAAAAATGTCGCCCTGTAGTAGATAGCAGCAGCCTGCGAGCTGTTGCTCGGAGATCGTGGCAATAATAGACCGGTCACTATGAACTACGAACGCTGCGCGCCCATCTCGACCTATAACTCGCAAGATCTCCGATATGGTCGCTTGGCGCGGGGTGTACTCGAACGCGAACTGCGAACATACCAGCGTCACCGATCCGTCCGGAAACGGCAGATGAGCGGATGACGTTTTTGGGTGGAATTTTACTCCTTCGTACGTTTTCTCTCCGCCTTTTACCGTCGCTGGTGGATCGATGTCGGCGATATCCACGCCGTGGATATCCAGAAATATACCGCGGCGAGCCGCGGAATCCTTGGCTAACAGTGGCAGAGCGCCATTTCCTGTGCCTATGTCGACAACGCGTTCCCCATTCTGCAGCGCGTCAAACTGAGCGTTCCAAAACGTGCGAATCGCGCCGTCGTAGTTGCCGGAGATTGCGGTCGAGCAAGAATGCAATACGCCACTCCTCCAGAATCGCGACCACGGCGATATTGTCTCCATGGCCTCTAGATCGCTTGGTGTGATGTGGCTAGTTGGTGAAGGGGTATATTCCACGGTGCGGCATCTATGATTTCAGTCAGAGTGGAGGGTTCTTCCATCGGCACCAGGCGTTGAGCGCGACGACGATCCGCGGGCGCTCTCCTATATAGGGAAATACCTCATGGAGCAGATATGATGGAAATGCCAGCAACTGCCCAGGTTTATGATTAAGCTGCCAAGACCCTAACCGATAGGGAATCTGCAAGTTCTCATTCGCTGGGTCTCGATACATATCGCTGCCAGTCCGCGGATCGTGGAAGCGGACCGCGCCGCTATGAGCGGCACTGGAATCGCCAGAATCTACGCAGTAGATCGCTGACCAGCTGGCATTTGGATGGTTGTGGGCGCTTTGGAAGCCCCCTTGGCGCGTAACATGAAACCAGGAATGCATCTCGAACTCTATATTGCTCATCTGCTCATCGGAGTACGCGCTGATGCCTTGTATGAACGCCAGTAGTGCGTTATCGATGAAATCGAACAGCATCCGTACGGGCGGTTCCTTGCGCTTATGCAAGTAGAAGTTGCTTTCGAATATTCCGTATTGTGTGTCTCTTTCTATGATATCCCGATGCCGTTTCCCCTCGGATTCCAAGGAAAGGAATAGCAGTGTCAATTGCCGGTTTATTTCTGCTGCATCCGGTAGCTGACTCTGCAGCATCGGTGTGGCGTAAAGCGGATGCACCGTGGCATGAATGTCTCTGGGAGCGGTCATGTCGAACGTGTTCTAGATGTCAATGGTGGGTAATATGCCATGGACGCATTGCCTAAACGAGTGGCCAGATTAACCCTCAGATCAGTGGCCGAGGGCTCGATAAAAGCCCTCTGCCTGGGGAAGGTAGCGATGCCAAGTCGCCACACCGTCCTGATTGAGGGGGCGACGGATTTGCTTCTCGCTATAGGTGCCTATTATTTCCTTTTGTTTCCAGAAACTGAGCATGCCTGGATCCCATGCCAGACCGAGAGCAATCATTACAGGCTCAAGCGCTCGTTGGGGATCTTGCAACAGGTCTTCGAATTGGAGATGCAGAACTCGATTGGGAGCTTTTGAACGCCAGTGCCGGAGATGTGCGGATAGCATAGTTGCGTATGCGGCGAGGTCGATGGGGTCGTCTGCATAGCGGCAGCCGTACTCGAAATCGTGCAAGTGAATCGATATGGCACAATCGGCCAAGCCGCGTTCTATATGTATGACCAGTGCATCGGGAAACATGGCCAGGATCAGGCCGCACTGTTCGGCATTTCCAGGTAGCTTATCTACTACTGCGGCAGCCTCTCTGGAGATATCTCCGACCGCGGCACGATACCAGGCTTGGACGAATCTGCTGAGCTTGGGATCGACTGCGCCGGGGGATCGGCAGGGACCGGCCGCAAGACTGGCCACCAGGTTTTGTTCTCCTGCATTCGCGATCTGTGGATTAGCTGCGAGGATGCTACTGAGCAGAGTAGTTCCACTCCGAGGCAGGCCAACGATGAAGACCAGCCGCGGCGGCGATGATAAGGGTGATTCTTGTTGCGGAAGCCATCTCAGGTCTGCTTGCAACTGCTGCTGCTTTTCAGCCGAACTCCAACCTCCGATGCGACGCCTCTTCAATTGATGTGCACTACTAGCTAGCTCAAAAGCCCGGCCTGGTTGCCGCGTTTTCCAGTAGTGAGCAAGAGCGAATGCAGTCTTCTCGCGTTCGTAACTGGTGGCGGCTGAGTCGTGTAATCGTTGTAACTGCTCGGGATGGCTAAACGGCAGCCGCTCGCCGTCCTCGAACTCGATGTACTTCTGCCACGCGTCAACGGAGCTTGGAAAGCGTTGTAACAGATCCAAGTAGCGTTGGCGGGCTTCATCATACTCACCAACTACTTGGGCAACCTGCGCCGCCAACAACTGCGGTGCAAGTTCAACCGTTTCGCCGATAGCCCATGCATGTGTCTCAGTCCAAACTGGGGCTGGGCGGTTGGCTAGCAACATCGCTTGCCTCCAAGCTGTCGCGATCTCCTCACTATCAGGTAAGTCGTTGTGGAGCCTGTCGAGGATGCGAAGCCGCGCATATGGGTCGGCAGCTACGCGAGGATGTTGGATCCCCTGCAGCAGAGCGGCAGCATCACCGGTCGAGAATAGCCGTTCCAGTTGAACATCTGGATGTGGCCACCATGCGGAGCCTGAAGGAAACATCCTTTACCTCTTCATCGAGTGTGTAGCACGAAGGGAGCAGTGGCGTGCATCTACAGCGCTGCAGTCAGGGATTGGCGTTCGATTCGAGCAGAGCTCGTTGGCGGTTAACTAGCGGTTGCTAGTCCATAGACATCTGGCTTCTTTATGGTCTTTGATTGTGCGGCAATAAAAACGGCCCGCGCAAGGCGGGCCGTTTAGTGCTACGTAGATCTGATGGTTCGGATCAGAAATTCTGCTCGTAGCGGAGGTAGGGCACGCGCCCGTAGATGTTGTAGATGGTGTTGTCGTAGAACGGGAAGCCATAAAGGCTGTTGTTGAACGGGGGCATCTTGTTACCCAAGTTGCGGACACCGACTGTGACCTTGCCATTCCAGGGCAGGGTCACGCTGACTTGCGCATCGAACGTGGTCCACGACGGAAGCGTGGTGGATGGGGTGCCATCAGTGCTGCCATCGATGTAGTTGGTGATCAAGGTGGCGCTGACATCAGCCTTGCTCCAACCCAGAGTCAGCTGACCGCGGTCTTTCGGGAAGCCCGCCGTGCCGGCTTGCTCCACAATACCTGAAGCGATCGGTGTGAAGTCATACTCCAACTGGTGCGACCAAGCCAGTTTGGTCGCAAACGTACCAGCGCTGGCAGTTTCGAAACGGTAGTTGGCTTCCACGTCGACGCCTCGAGCCGTCTGCAGAGCACCATTGTCGACGGGCAGCAGAATCTCTTGCGGCACACCCGGCAGCAACGTGCCGTTGGGGGCGACGATCGATGCGCTACGCTCCACGCCGTAACCAGCTACACCCGCGTCGCCGTAGGCGAACGCCAGCGCGCGCGGTACGGTTGAGATCACGTTTTCCAGTTTGACATCATAGTAATCGACCGCAAACGACAGCGATTCGCTTGGACTCCACACTACACCGACGCCCCAATTCTTAGATTCTTCCGGTTCCAAGAACGGGTTGGAAGAAACTAGCCACTGGTACTGGCCGTTGGTAGCACAAGGATCGACTGGATACGGCTGGTAGGCAGCGTTGCCAGTAGCGGTGCGTACCGCCTGAAGTGCGGTGCAAGCCAGCTGATCGCCGCCCGGCAAGCCAGCGCTGGCCAACGGTGGACTGTTCAAGTTGGTTGTTGAAGAAGAGCCATACATGTCGACCAAGGTCGGAGCACGGAAGCCCTTGCCCCACGAGCCGCGTACCAACAGCTCCTCGATCGGACGGAACTCAAGCGATACGCGTGGCGAGAACTTGCTGCCGACGTCATTGTAGCTGTCGTAGCGGCCGGCCAGAGTAACGTTCAAATTATCCAGCAAGGGAATCAGTGTCTCGAAATAGGCTGCGTAGTAAGCGCGCTCACCACCCGCACCGGCACCGGCGGATCCGAATACGTTACCTGCTGCGCTCTGAGCGTCGTAAACCTGCGAAAGACGGTCGTCGCGGTACTCAAAACCTGTGACGAAACCTACCGGACGGTCGCCGATGTCAAACAGATCAAAAGAGATATTGCCGTCAACGCTGACGGTGCGCTGTGCAGACTCGACGTACACGGTGTGCGCAACCAGTGGAGCAGCTGCGGTCACACTCGGGTGGGTGGGATCGAACGGATTGTACTCACCCGCATCGATCACGTCTTGCAGGATGCTGCCGATACCATAATTGTAGTTCACGCTGCTCTGGGTGACGCGGCCATGGCCGGCCCCGATCTGCCAATCAGAACCACCGAACCAATCGTTGGAACCTTGCAAGCCAAAGCTGTAGTCGCGATAACTGTCCTTGCGGATCGAATCACGGGTGCCCAGTGGCGTAAAGCGATAGTACAGCGTGCCGTCGATGCCGAAGGGATTGTATGGGTTGTCGGCAGCAATGGTCGGGAACGTATCAACCGGAGCCGAAGCATATACTCCGAGGCTGCTCGTATCTGAGGCGATGCCGCGGAAGTAGAACGAGGTGTTATCCGTGATCTGGTAATTGCCGTTGATCAGCAATGAGTCGCGCGAAAGCGAAGATTCGTTGGCCGAAGTAGCGCCATGGTCGAAGCCACAGTTATTCGGACCAGTACGCACGCTGTTCTCGTACTGATCGCAGTTCGCGACGCTGACCAGGCCGGTGGTTGTGCTGAAGAAGCCAGCCGAAGAATTGAACGCACTGTATGCCCACGGGATGCCGGCACCCGTTACCAGATTCTTGATGTCGCGGTTGTACATCATTTCGCGTTCCTGGTGATCCAGGACGAAGGTGACGTTGCCGCGCTCAGAGCTGAAACCGCCGGTGATGCTAGCGGTATTGCCGTCCGGGCCAGGACCCGTTGGGCTTTCATAGCCTGCACTCAAGGTCAGCCCTTCATAATCCTTGCGTAGGATTACGTTGACCACGCCGCCGATAGCGTCCGAGCCATAGATGGCGCCGGCGCCTTCGCGCAGGATTTCGATGCGCTCAACTGCCGCAGTGGGGATCAGGTTGATGTTGGCTGCGCCGCCATCCAGGGCTGCCGAGGTCGTCATGCGACGGCCATCCAACAGAACCAATGTGTATTCGGAACCTAGACCACGTAGGTTGATGGTTGCTTGAGAGCCAGTCGCTGAGCCTGAGGACTCGCGGGTGGAGCCAAACGAGTTGTAAACGTTGTTGCGCAGGAAGTCGGAAATCGAGATTTCACCCGCAGACTCGATTTCAGCGCGGCTGATTACCGTGACCGGGTTAGGTCCTTCGATCTCAGACCGCTTGATACGCGAGCCGGTGACGTTGATGCGGTCGAGGGTGGTGGTTTCGTCTTGCTGTTCCTGAGCGAAGGCAACGCCGGTGCCGCCCATGGTAATGACAAGCGCGAGGGCAATCGCATCGCGCAGTTTGCTGGTTTTACAGTTCATTTCTCTCTCTCTCCCGAAGGGGTAATCCCAAAGTTGCCCTTAGCACAGCCAAAAGTCGAAATCTGCACAGTTAAGGGGTAACCGGATACTAATCGGGTTTGAGAAAGAATTAAAGATGTGTAAAGAATTAAGAAACGTTGCGTGACGCCATAGTCCATGTGCCATGAGACGGCAGACGGCAAAATCTAGGGGTGACCCACTTCGGCTAACGGGCATCCTGACGGACTGCCGCTATGGAATCTTAGAGATCTTGCTCGTACCGGACGTAAGGCACGGTGCCTTCGTCGGCATTCTCATTGGTTAATGAGAATGGATTCTTGCCGCGAGTGACGACGTTTTCGGCACCGACGGTCAATTGGCCGCTCCACGGCGTGCGCCAGGTCAGGCCTAGGCCAACGCCTTCCACCTTGCCCGGCTGGCCCGGGACGTCGACCACGCGGCCGACGATATTCGCGCTGAAGGGGCCGTAGCCGCCGCCCAGGCTGATGCTCTTGCTGTTCCAGCGGTCGGCGAGCGCGGGCAAATCGGAAGCGGGGACCAGACGGGCGCGCGCGACGTTGCCGCCGATCGATACAAAGAAGCCTTCGCTACCAATGTCTTTCTGGCCGAAAACAGCCAGGTCGTTCTGTTCCACCTGGCCACCTGCAGCCTTGCCGGCGGATAGCCAGGCGGGAAGGGTGTCGCGCCCCGTGCCGGCCGACAGTCCCAGCTTGCCGCCGGGGCGGCTCAACGTTGCGCCGATGGAAACGCGCTGGCTTCCGACATCGTGGTCTTCGCCCAGGGTCGCGAGCATGCAGTGACTGGCCAAACTGCCGATGCTTCCTACAATGCCGCTTTGACGATTGCAGACCAGTCCTAGCGAATCGTCCGCATCCAGCCCGAATGCCGCGCTAAGCGTGTTGCCGCCCAAGCGCCAGCGGGCGCCGGCGGAGGCCTCGCCTGTAGGCTCCAGCAGCAGTACCGCCTCTACTTTTCCGTTGCTGTTGTTCCAGACGGGCAGGGCGGTCGTAGTGTTTCGTTTGGTAGCGGGAGCCTTCACCGGTCCGGACTGCGCGTGCGCGCCTGCTGCCACGCCAAGGGCGAGCAACACGGCAAACGACAGTCGCAGACAACGCAGTTTCATGGCTCGCTTGAGACTCCCGATAACGGACGGAGTTCCCACCAAAGGGGGAACCAATCCTATGTGATTTATGTTTCTTTAACAAGTCCCCGAAGCCGTGAAACCTCATCCAATAGCCTCATTGGAGCCTCGTCGGGGCATCTATTCCGACAGACGGTAATGTAAAGAGTTCCCCGACTTCGGCCGGTGAAAACAGATAGCGCTGCCCACAGAACTCGCAACGCACTTCGGCGACGCCTTCGGACAGCGCGGCGGTCGCTTCCTCTTCTCCCAGCGACTGGAGCATGCTCGCCACCCGTTCCCGAGAGCAAGAACAAGCGAAGCGAATTGGGCGCTCGGTCAGTATTTGAGGAGATTCCTCGTGGAACAAACGGTGCAGCAGCTGATTTACCGGCACCTCCAGCAGCTCGGCCTCGCCGAGCGTGTCGAACAAGGCGCCCGCGCGCACCCAGCCGTCGGCGTCGCCCTCGTCACCCGGCAGTTTTTGCAGCATCAGCCCAGCCGCCCTTGTGCCATTGGTCGCCAGCAGCAGGCGGGTAGGTAGCTGCTCGGACTGTCGGAAGTAGTCTTCGAACGCCTCTGCCAGTCGGCTGGACTGCAGCGTCACCAGGCTTTGATAACGCTGAGGCTCGCGCGGGTTCAGGCCCGGATTTTCGATGGTGATAGCCAGCAGCGTGCCATCGCCCAGTTGCAGCAAGTCTCGCGGTGCATCGCCACCTTCCGTCAGCTGTGCAAGGCCGCGAATGGTGCCGGCAGCCGTGCACTCGGCAAACAAAGTGCGCAAGTCGCTTTGGCTCCGAAGCTGGATGGATAACCGCCCGTCCACTTTGGTGTGCCCCGTGAACAGCACGGCCGCGGCGCACGCCTCGCCCAATAGTTCGGCTGCTGCTTTCGGATAGTCGGCGCGGCCGCGCACTGTTTGCCAGGCGTCGTCCAGGTGCACGATGACGCCGCGCACGCCGGCTTTCGGCAGCAGGAAGCGGGTCAATACGTCGTCGGTGCTGGTGGCTGTCATCGGGGGTGCCTTGGGAATTTATACAGGTGGCCGTGCCGCATCGGCATAATGAGGCGACTACGAATCGGCAGGAAAGCATCACGATGGGGGCGATGAAGACCATCCTCAACCCAGGCGAGGAAGTATGAGTTCGTCTTCCCCTCCTCGCGCCGGTCTCCGCCGCTGGCTGCGTTGGATGCTCGCCTTTCCGTTTTTGTTCGCGGCGGCCAGCATCCTGCAAGTGGCGGTGCTGCGTTTCATTGATCCGCCGCTGTCCGCGTTCATGGCCGCGCGGCAATTGGAAGCCTGGAGCGAGGGTGATTGGCGATTCCGGATTTCCTACGACTGGCGGGACATCGAGCGGATCGCGCCTAGCCTGCCGGTGTCGATGGTAGCTGCAGAGGACCAGAATTTCGCTGAGCATTCCGGCTTCGATCTGAAGGCCATCCAGAAGGCGCGGGCCAACAATGCCAAAGGACGCAAGATGCGTGGCGCCAGTACCATCAGCCAGCAAGTCGCCAAGAACCTGTTCCTATGGCAGGGCCGAAGCTGGCTGCGCAAGGGCATCGAGGCCTGGTACACCTTGCTGATCGAAGTGATATGGCCCAAGAAGCGGATATTGGAGGTCTACGCCAACGTCGCTGAGCTCGGCGACGGTGTCTATGGCGCGCAGGCGGCATCGCGTCGCTACTGGGGCAAGGATGCGTCCCGTTTGACCGCCGACGAGAGCGCGCGCCTGGCGGCGGTGCTCCCCTCGCCACGCCGGTACGATGCGAAGAACGCGGGCCCTTATGTGCAGCGCCGCGCTCGTTGGATCCAGCGTCAAGTGCGCCAGATCGGCGGCGCTGGATATCTACAGACCATGGATAATTGACATCAATGGATCGCCTGACTGTCGTCATCGCCGCGCACAACGAAGCTGAAGCGCTTCCGCTGCTGCATCCGCGCATCGTTTCGGCGCTGCGGCAACTGGAGGGGGTCGATGGTCACGTGCTGTACGTAGACGATGGCAGTACCGATGGAACCTGGGAGGTACTGCAGCGGTTGGCACGGCAGGACGCCAAAGTGTCGTTGCTGCGCTTGTCGCGCAACTTCGGCAAGGAAGCGGCGTTGACCGCCGGATTGGACCAGGTGGAATCTGGAGCGGCCGTCGTCCTGGACGCCGATGGCCAGGACCCGCCGGAGCTGATTCCCGAATTCGTGGGGCGGTGGCGCGAAGGCTACGACAACGTGCACGGCACCCGTATCCAGCGCGAGGGTGAAGGTTGGTTGAAGCGGTCCACGGCGCACTTGTTTTATCGCGTTATCGGCCGTCTCTCTAAAACCCCCATTCCGGCTGATACCGGCGACTTCCGCCTGTTGTCTCCGCGTGCTCTGGAAGGATTGCGGCAGTTGCGGGAACGCCATCGCTTCATGAAAGGCCTGTTCGGCTGGGTGGGCTACCGACAGATCGCCATTCCCTACCGGCGCGAGCCGCGAGTAGCGGGCGACAGCCACTTTGGGCTTTGGAGGTTGTGGAACTTCGCCCTGGAGGGCATCACCAGTTTTTCGACGGCGCCGCTACGGGTAGCCACTTACCTGGGCGTGACGACAGCGTTGTTCGCTTTCGTCTTCGGGTTGTGGATCGTGGTGAAGGCGTTGTTATGGGGTGATGCGGTGGCGGGCTGGCCGACCATGATGGCAGTGATCCTGTTCCTGGGCGGCATGCAGCTGGTCGCGCTGGGAATGATCGGTGAATACCTGGGCCGGCTATACGACGAATCAAAGCAACGCCCGTTGTACCTGGTGGACGTGTGGCAACCGGGCGCGGCAGGAGTATCCTTTGGACAGTCCAGCGTAAAGGGAGAGTCTCATGCGCACGGTACGTCAGTTGTTGGGGGCCAAGGCCCCTGAGGTTTTCGCCGTATCTCCGGACGATTCGGTGCTGGATGCGATCAAGCTGATGGCGCTGAAAGGCGTCGGCGCGGTGCTGGTGATGCAGGATGGCCGGCTGGTCGGCATCATTTCCGAACGCGATTACGCGCGAAAAGTGGTCTTGCAGGGGCGTTCGTCTTCCAACACACCCGTACGCGACATCATGACCGCCGATGTCGTGACCGTCCGTTTGGACGACACCGTCGACCGCTGCATGCAGATCGTCACCGACCACCGCATCCGCCATCTCCCCGTAGTTGAAAGCGGCAATGTCATAGGTGTGGTCTCCATCGGCGATCTGGTGAAGGCGGTGATAGAAGACCAGCAATTGGAGCTGGATCAGCTGCAGCGGTATATCGCGAGTTGACTGAAGAGGGATCAGGGGCCGGAGGCCAGGGCCAGAGCTGAAGCCTGTTATCGATTGAGTGCACGCGGATCAGCCGAATGGCGGTCGGCGAACACAAAAGTCTTGCCGCTCTGACCCCTGGCCTCTGACCCCCGGCCTCTGGCTCCGGCCACACCTCACTTCGCATACTCGCCGCCACACCGCGAGTCTTCGCCCGGTCCGAGCTCCAACGTTGCCAGCAAGGCAGCGGGTGGCGCGATGCTGCCAAGCGCAAGCGCCGTGGCGCCGCGTAGGCCCAGGCGTTTGAAGTCTGGACGGAAAGAGGGATCCTTGAATGTACCGCCCACCACCAAGGGCGAGCGCAGCGCCAACAAACTGCGGTCCTTGGGGCGTGGCCGCAGTTCCAGATCCAGCGTCTCGTTTTTCAGATTGATCCGGCCTTTGCCGATGATGATCGTGTCGGTGGAATCGAACGCCAACGCCCGTGCATCCATCACGCCATCCTTCACTGCGAAGTCGCCGAAGGCGCAGCGGACGGGAATCGTGCGGTCCTTCGTCAGCATGAACTTCAGCGCCTCGGCGATGTCGAGGCCAGCCAGCTCCATCAGCAAGTTGCTGATCTGGCCCTGGCCCATGCCCAGCGCGATGTCGCCGTCGGCGCTCCCCAGGATCTGCGCGACAGAATTGCCGTTTCCCACGATGGCGATATCTCCGCCGATACGGCCTATGGCATTCCGCGTGAGTTCCGCATCGGGAAAGAGCTTGGCCAAGTTGATCCTGCGAGCTGAAACCTGCGCGCGCGTTTTTATAACCTGCCCGCGTGCATCCATCAGGATGTTCGAACGGAGATCCCCGTCGGCCACGCCGAAGTTCAGCGGTTGCAGGCGTAACACGCCGGCATCCAGCTTCAGGTACGCATCCATGTCATCGATGGGCAGGTTAGGTGCGTTGATGCGTGTAGCTTTCCAGCGTACGTCCGCATCCATGGCGCGCAATTTACTCAAGTCGTACGGCGTCTGTGGAAGCACGCGGGCGTCGGCGCTTTCGCGTGCAGCTTGCGGCGGTTCACGACGAGCAGGTCCTCCGTCATCGTCCTTTGGTGTTGCGCCTACGAAACCGGCCAAGTCGTCGAAATCCAATCGCTTGGAAACCAGATTGGCTTTCAATAGCGGCCGGTCGCGTCCCACGGTGATGCTGGCCGAGCCACTCAGATCGCTATCGCCTACCTCACCGGTGAAATCGTCGTAATGCCACGTATCGCCATCACGAGTGAAACGCCCGTCCAAGCGATAGGGTGGCGTCGGTGGCATGGCGAGGCCGATGAGCGGATACAAGTGCTCCAGGTTCCGGCCGGTCAGCATCAGCTTCACATCGAAATCGCGCAGGCGTAGCGGATCCAGCAGCGTGCCGCGCGCATGCGCCTGAGTGGGTCCCGCTGCGGCCCGAAGGTCGATGCGATAAGGCTGATCGGCGTTGCGCAGTTCCAACGGCGACTCCGCTCGGCCCTTGAGGGTGAAGGAGCTGCCGGTCCAATGCCCCCGGCCTTTGATATCGACTGGCGGCGCCCCGCCCGCGCTATTGGGCGGCGCACTGTCGAGCTGGATGTCGATATCGGTTTTGCGTGCGACGTCCAGGAACTCCAGCCGTCCGTTGTCGATCCACAACCGCCGGAAAACCATCTGGCTTTCACCGTCCTGCTTTCCGAATACCCAGTTGCCTTTTCCATCGGGCCCGGTTTCCAGGCGCACGTGCGGATTGGTCAGACGTATTTCAGGGATGCGAGTCTCGCGCCGGAATATCAGCGGCCATACCTCGACGTCCATCTCCGCATGATCCGCGGAAGCCATCGTGGGCTCCCGCGACCACGGTGCATTGCCGAATCGCAGCGCTCCGGCGCGAATGGTCGTTATTCGGCCCAGGTCCACATCGAGATCGCCGCCAATGCGGAATTCTCGTCCGGTTTCGGCACTGACGCGCCGCTCGATGGGTGCTTTGAACCAGTTCCAGTCGAACAGCACGATAAACACGATCACCACAACCGCCACCGCGGCCGCCGTGATCAGCGCTTTGCGTGATGGGCGCCATGCCATAAGCGGCATCGTGCGGGATCGATCGCGCGTCATGCCGCCAATATAGGAATGGCGTGTTCAGATGCCGCGAAAGCAATGTCTGCGGCTCACCCGACGGACAAGGCCCGTTCAGTCCCGGGGGAGGGTAGATATACGAACCGGTTCTCGATCCGTCGCGAGCGCAGCAGGACCAGAACCCGGTTCTAAGCGGTGGCCAATCTGGGTAGCAGAACTTGTTCGGTAACCGCGACAAAATGGCAGACGCTGCCGGCGATCACGAACAAATGCCAGATGGCATGGGAATAGCGGATGGATTCACGATGATAGAAGTACGTACCCAGCGTGTAGAAAATACCGCCCGCCAGCAGCCACGCCAGCGTCCAGCCGTCCAGCGATGCCCATAGCGGCTTGATGGCCACGACCACCAGCCAGCCCATCGCAATGTAGATCAGTGTGGACAGCAGCTTGAACCGGCCGGTGTAGAACAGCTTGAAGATCACGCCCGCCACCGCTAGCGTCCAGATGGCGGTGAACAATCCCCAGCCCCACGGGCCACGCAAGCCGATCAGCGTAAAGGGCGTGTAAGTGCCGGCGATCAGAAGATAGATGGCGCAATGATCGAAGACTTTGAGACGCGCCTTGGCGACCGGATGCTGGATGGCGTGATAAAGCGTCGAGGCGACATAAAGCAGTAGCAACGTCGCGCCGAACACGATCGCCGCGCCCAACTGCCAACCATCGCCGTGCAGCGCGGTCAGCGTGATCAGCACCGCCCCTCCCGCCAGCGCGGCGGCGGCGCCTACTCCATGAGTCAAAGCACTGGCGATTTCATCGCGCATGTCGGTGAGATGGTCCGCACGCTGGCGTGCGTGCATATCGTGAGGGGGAGTGGATTCGTTGCTCATGCCGGGAAATTACCGCACTGCGTCATTTGGTGCATCTATACGCTGGTGACGGTTCTGGCATGGAGGCGTCTGGCTTGTGGAGCAGAGAGGCTATGCCGGCTGTCAACCTGTCAAGCCCGCGGTGTCGGGCACAGTACCTTGTGGGAGCGACGGCTTTCAACAGCCGAATGGCTGGTCAAGTCGCGACGTTGATGTTTCCGGTCGCGGCTTGACCAGCCATTCGGCTGTTGAAAGCCGTCGCTCCCACAAAGGATCAATCTGCTCTACTTCTTCATCAATCAACCGCGACCGCATGCGCATGCTCGCGAGTAGCGTGGAATCGGACATCCGGTGCGCGTTCCTGCGCCAGTTGCAGGTTGACGCGGGTGGGAGCCAGGTAAACCAGTTCGCCAGCCGCATCCAGCGCCAGGTTCGGCGCATTCTTGTCGCGGAATTCTTCGAACTTCTTGCTGTTATCGCAATGCACCCAACGCGCCGTCACTACACCGACAGGCTCGAAGCTGGCATCCACACCGTATTCGTCCTTCAATCGGTAAGCCACGACATCGAACTGCAGTGTGCCCACCGCGCCGAGGATCAGGTCATTGCTCATCAGGGGGCGGAAGAACTGAGTGGCGCCTTCTTCACTCAGCTGCGCCAAGCCCTTCTGCAGCTGTTTCAGCTTCAGCGGATCGCGCAACCGCGCGCGGCGGAACAGTTCCGGCGCAAAGTTGGGGATGCCGGTGAAGCTGATCGCTTCCCCTTCAGTGAAGGTATCGCCGATGGAGATCGTGCCGTGGTTGTGAATGCCGATGACGTCGCCCGGCCACGCCTCGGCCGCGATCTCGCGGTCGCTGGCCATGAAGGTCAGCGCATTGGCTAGCTTCATTTCCTTGCCGGTACGCACATGAAAGGTCTTCATGCCGGCTTCGAAACGGCCCGAACACACACGCATGAACGCCACGCGGTCGCGGTGCTGCGGGTCCATGTTGGCCTGGATCTTGAACACGAAGCCGGTCAGCTTGCGTTCCGCAGGCTGCACGGTACGCGTGGTGGTCGCGCGCGGTAATGGCGAGGGCGCGTGTTCGACAAAGAAATCCAACAGCGGCTGCACACCGAAGTTGTTCACCGCGGAGCCGAAGAACACAGGCGTTTGTTTGCCTTCGCGATAGGCTTGCAGATCGAACGGGTGCGAGGCGCCTTGCACCAATTCCAGCTCGTCGCGCAGGTTGGCCAGCATGTCGGCGCCGATTTTTGCTTCCAAGCCTGGGTCGTCCAGCGACGCAAAAATGGTCGAATCCTGGCGGGTGAAATTGCGGCCGGGTTCGTACAGATGCACTTCACCGCTGACCAGGTGCACCACGCCCTTCAAGCGCGATCCCATGCCGATGGGCCAGGTGACCGGTGCGCATTGGATGCCTAGCACGCTTTCCACTTCGTCCAGCAGCTCGATGGGCTCGCGGCCTTCGCGATCCAACTTGTTGATGAACGTCATGATGGGCGTGTCGCGCAGGCGGCACACTTCCATCAGCTTGATGGTGCGCTCTTCCACGCCCTTGGCGACGTCGATCACCATCAATGCCGAGTCCACGGCCGTCAGTACGCGATAGGTGTCCTCGCCGAAGTCGGCGTGTCCGGGGGTGTCCAGCAGGTTGACGACCTTGCCTTCGTACGGGAACTGCATCACCGACGAGGTGACGGAGATGCCGCGTTCCTTTTCCAGCGCCATCCAGTCGGATGTCGCATGGCGTGCCGCTTTCCGGCCCTTGACCGACCCCGCCATCTGAATGGCGCCGCCAAACAGCAACAGCTTCTCGGTCAGCGTGGTCTTGCCGGCATCGGGGTGGGAAATGATGGCGAAGGTGCGGCGGCGCGCGGCTTCGGTGGAGACTTCGGACATGGCGACGGCACCCGCGAGGGCGCTGGGAGGAAGGGGAAAGGCCAATTATAGCGTCAGCGCGCCGGAAGCCCTGACATTGGGTGTGATGAGCTTGCCGCTAGCGGTTCGGCGGCGGTGCCGGGCCGGCACCCGCACCCATGACGGGTGCCGATTCCCGGTCCGGCGTGCTGCTGGGGAATTTCAGCTGTCCCAGTGGGCCGAACATCCGGAACGGAATTGATTCCAGCTGCATGCCGCGGTTGACCTGCACTACAAAATGCAAGTGTGGTGCGGTGCTGAAGCCGGTATTGCCCGACAGCCCGATGCGTTGACCCTTGCGGACGTACTGGCCCACTCGCACCTGCGCGCCTTCGGGTTTTAGATGCGCGTAGACGGCCATGGAGCCGTCGCCATGCAGGATGCGGATGAAGTTGGCGCGGCCGCCGTATTTTTCACGGTTCAGTCCGGCTTTCTCGAAATCGGATTCCACCTGCATCACCACGCCTTCGCGGACGGCCAGGATGGGCGTGCCTTCCGGCACCGCGAAGTCGATGGCGTACAGGTTCTGTGTATCGTTGTGGCTGAAGCTGCCACCGGGTCCTTGGTCCACGCGGACACGGCCGTAATCGAATGGCAGGCGGTAGTCGTAATCCTGCGGCTGGCTGGCCGGATCGCCTGGCAGCCCATCCAGCAACAGCTCGAAATCTCCACCGCGGATGGGATCGGTCATGGCTATGGTGGCCACCAGCACACTGCTGCGTGCCGGCACCACGGCGCGGGCGGGCAGAACGGGTGTGCTGCGCACGTTGCTGTTGCGCTTGAACTTCATCAGCACTTCCACCGGGCCGTGCATCAGATTGTCGGCCCAGGCCTGATAGCGCAGGCCCTGCTTTTCCAGGCGCAAGCGGATCAGCGCGCTTGGCGAATTGCGGAAGCGCTGGACCGACACGTCGCTGCTGGGCAACTGATCCGGTTGCGGCGGCTGATCGCCGTAATGGGTATAGCCTTCTTTGTCCTTCCAGCGATACAGGCGCGCAGCGTCGGCCGGAACGATAGCGGCCGTCAGCACCGCCAATCCCGACAACAACAGACACCATCGCCTCAGCGTATTCACCGCACGCAATTTTCCTTCAATCGCAGCGCGCTGGCGACATCGCGCAGATCGAAGGCCGCCAGTGATTCATCGTTATGCAGCGCGAACAGCGCGCCTGCGGGGAAGCGTCGCGTCGGAGAGGCGTAGATCGTTTCGCCATCGGTGTTCGACACCACGTGTCCGGAAAAAATGCCCTGCGGCGCCAGCGTGACGCGATCGAAGACGCGGAACAGGGTTGGCGTGAGCTGATCCACCGCGATCCAATAGCCGTCCTCGCCATCGCAATCCCACAACGCAATGCCTTCCGCGTCGGCATCGAAGGTCGGCAGGCTATTGCCACGGTAAAGGCCGGCCAGCGTGTAATCGCGCAAGGTCGAGCCGATCCGGCGGTCTTCCTCCGCAATCAGCAGGCGGTCATGGCTGGCGTCGCCGGCGATCGATTCCACCATGCGCAAGGCGCCGGCTTCGCCGATGTCGCCGAAGTCACCGCGATACTCGGCACGGAAGTCGCCGTCGTCGTCGAAATCGATCCGAAAGCGCTTCACGCGATGCTTGAGGTCCGCCATCGGCGGCAGTTGGCCGGTTCGGAAGTCGGCCATGAAGCTGTCGGTAACGAACAGCTCCAACTGCCCAGGGCCAGTCTCCTGCGCCCACAGCCCGTACGGCACCCGCAACACGTCGGCGCCGAAATCGCCCAATGTGGCGAAGTCCGGCAACCGGAAAGCCTGGACGCGGTGGTTGTCGCGTTCGGCTACGAACAGGACATCGCCGAATACCGCGATGCCATTGGGTCGATTGAATTGGCCAGGGCCTGTGCCGGGTTCGCCGACGGTGCGCAGTCGTTGTCCGCTGTCGGCGTCGTAGACGACCAGGCGGTGGGTGGATTTGGCCGTGGCGATCAGCCAGACCTGGCCATCCTCGGTCGGCCATGCCGCCACCGAGTCGAGCTCGTCGCCCGGGACAGGTTCTGAAATCCAAACTTCGGCGACCCGCGCATCCGCCGCCGTGGTGGGCTCGGGGGCCGGTGGCGTGGAGGTGCGCAGGGCAGGGGCGGCGGCGCAGGCCGTCAACAGCGCCCAGCATGCGCCGGCCAGAAGGATTTTCCGATTCATTAACAAATTATGCGGTATCAGGGCACCGCCGGCGATAGTAAGAAAAGAAACTATCTCTTCATCCGAATAAAGCGATTGACACTCTGAAAAGGGGGTGGCAAGCTGGCGCCACCATCGAGACCGGCAGAGGGACAGGCCCGAAGAAGCCGGGGCAGCCAGCGACGCGCAAGCGCCGTGTAGGTGCCAAATCCTGCGGAGACCACGCGTCTGCCGAAAGATGGTTCGTACCGTGCCACCGCACGGCGAACGCGAGCTCCGCGAAGCTCGATGGTCGTAGTCCAGTTTTCCATCGGATACCGCCATGAGCTTCGTAAACGCCACCCTCCAAGCTGTCGCCGCGCCCGCCCATGTCGTGGGCGATGAATCCGTTTACCTGCCCCATGCGCAGGAAAGCGCACGCGCTGTGCGCGGCGAGATCGTTATCGAACTGACGATGCGTCATGCCGGAAACCGCTCCATTACGCTGCGCTACGAACTGCAAGGGCCGGCAGATGCACCCGTGGTGTTCGTGGCCGGCGGCATTTCCGCCCATCGTCACTTAGCCCCCAGCGCTGTTTTTCCTGAGGCGGGCTGGTTGAATTCGCTCATCGGTACCGACCGCGCGCTGGACCCCGATCGGCGACGCCTGCTGGCATTCGATTTCATCGGTGCCGATGGCAAGCTGGATGCGCCCATCGACTCGTCGGATCAGGCCGACGCCATCGCGCAACTGCTGACGGCGCTGGATATTCCTTCTTTGCACGCTTTCGTCGGCTATTCCTACGGTGCGCTGGTCGGCCTGCAGTTCGCGCTGCGGCACCCTTCCCGGCTGCAGCGGCTGGTGGCGGTGAGCGGCGCTCATCGTGCGCACCCTTATGCCGCCGCCTGTCGCGCACTGCAGCGCAAGGCGGTGGTGCTGGGCCAGCTGCAATGCGCCGATGCGCAAGGCTTGTCGCTGGCGCGCCAGTTCGCCATGTTGAGTTACCGCACGCCGGAAGAATTCGAAGAGCGCTTCGATGCCGCACCGGAGATCGTCAACGGCCGTGTGCGCTGCGCCGCCGAAGACTATCTGGACGCCGCGGGTGCGCAGTACGTGGCGCGCACGCCGATCAACGCCTATGTGCGCCTGTCCGAATCCATCGATCTACACCGCGTTGATCCGGCCGATATCCGCGTGCCCACCATTGTCGTCGCGGTGGAAGGCGACCGGCTGGTGCCGCTGTCGGATTCAGTCACCCTGGTCGAAGGCCTGGGCACTTACGGCCAACTACGCGTGCTGCGCTCGCCTTACGGGCATGACGCCTTCCTGAAAGAAACCGATCGCATCGATGCGATCCTGCAATCCGCCCTGCGCGGCACTGGAGAAAAAGCATGAGCAATTTTGACGCCGAGTCGGGCAATCCTCCTTGTAGCGCCGCTACTGCGGCAGTCCGCGCCGGCATCGATCGCGATACGGCGTATGGTGCGGTCACGCCGCCCATCGTGCTGTCTTCCAACTTCAGCTTCGACGGCTTCGGCAACAAGCGCCAGTACGACTACACCCGCAGCGGCAATCCCACCCGCGACCTGCTGGCCGAGGCGCTGGCCGAATTGGAAGGTGGCGCCGGTGCGGTCGTTACTTCCACTGGCATGTCGGCGATCACGTTGGTGCTGAACGCATTGTTGCAGCCCGGCGACCGATTGGTCGTGCCGCACGATGCTTACGGCGGCAGTTGGCGCCTGTTCAACGCGCTCGCGACCAAGGGCCATTTCGAACTCATCACCGCCGATCTGACCGATCCGCGCTCGCTGGCCGATGCATTGGCGCAATCGCCCAAGCTGGTGCTGATAGAAACGCCCTCCAATCCGCTGCTGCGCATCACCGATTTGCGCTTCGTCATCGATGCCGCGCACAAAGCGGGCGCGACCACGGTGGTGGACAACACATTTTTGTCGCCGGCCTTGCAGAAGCCGATCGAATTCGGCGCGGATCTGGTGATCCATTCCACCACCAAATATATCAACGGCCACAGCGATGTCGTCGGTGGCGCGGTCATCGCGCGCAGTGCCGAAACCCATCAGCAGCTGGTGTGGTGGGCCAATGCGCTGGGCCTGACCGGCTCGCCGTTCGACAGCTTCCTGACGCTGCGTGGGCTGCGCACGCTGGATGCGCGCTTGCGCGTGCATCAGGAAAACGCCGATGCCATCGTTGCGTTGCTGGACGAGCATTCCGCGGTGGCGAAGGTCTATTTTCCTGGTCTGGCGTCGCATCCAGGCCACGCCGTGGCTGCACGGCAGCAGCGCGGATATGGCGCGATGATCAGCTTCGAACTGTACGGCGCCGATGCGGCAGAACAGGAGCAGGCCGTGCGCGCTTTCGTCGACGGCTTGCGTTACTTCACTCTGGCCGAATCGCTGGGCGGCGTGGAAAGCCTGGTGGCTCATCCGGCTTCCATGACGCACGCCGCCATGTCCGCCGAGGCACGTGCCAAGGCCGGTATCACCAATGGCCTGCTGCGCCTGTCCGTTGGCATCGAGTCGGCGGACGATCTGCTGGCCGATCTGGCGGCGGGCCTGGCACGCGCCGAACGCGCCGTAGCCGAATCCAAACGAAAACTTGCTGACGCATGAGCAGCGTCGTCCGCTTGGCGTCGGTGAAACGTTCGGCGCCGCGATTGGCGCTGCTGGGTACCGGCGTGGTTGGCAGCGCGTTCGTCGCACGCTATCAGCGTTTGCAGGAGAGTGAGTCGCCGCTGCCTGATTTCGCCTGGCTGGCGAACTCGCGTGCCGTCCACGCCTGCTCGCCGCCGCAGGGAACTTCCTTGGACGAGGCGCTGGCCTCGGCGATCGCCGCGCCGCAACGGACCGATTCGTTGCCGCCGTGGGCGGAAACCGAAGCGTTACGCAACGGCGACATCGTGATCGACGCGACCGCCAGCGACGCAGTGGCTGATTGGCACGCAGAATGGTTGGGACGTGGCGTTCATGTCGTGACAGCCAACAAGCTGGGCATTGGCGGTGGACTGGGTCGGGCGCACGCGATCCAACGAGCTCGCGACGAAGCGTCGACACGCTATGGCGACAGCGCCACCGTCGGCGCGGGCCTGCCTTTGTTGAGCAGCCTGCGCGCACTGGTCGCAGGCGGCGACCGCATCCACCGTGTCGAAGGCGTGTTGTCCGGTTCGCTGGCATGGCTATTCCACCATTACGATGGAACTCGTCCGTTCTCCGGTTTCGTTCGTCAGGCGCAACAGGCGGGATATACCGAGCCCGATCCACGCATTGATCTTTCTGGCGAGGACGTGCGCCGCAAATTGCTGATCCTGGCGCGTGCCGCCGGGCTGCCTTTGCAGAGCGAAGAAGTGCGAGTGGAGTCGCTCGTACCGACCGCTCTGGCTGCATTGCCGTTGGCTGCGTTGGACGACGCCTTGGAGTTGCTGGACGCGCCGCTAGAGCAGCGGTTCCAGGAGGCAACACGCGACGGTGCCAAGCTTCGCTTCCTGGGTCGTTTCGACGAACGAGGTGCCAGCGTTGGTTTGCAGGCGTTGCCAACAGACCATCCGCTCTGTGGCGGCGGTGGCACCGACAATCGCGTCGCCATTTTCAGCGACCGTTATTCCGATCAACCACTCGTAATCCAGGGACCTGGCGCGGGTGCGGAGGTCACCGCCGCGGCGCTGCTGGATGACGTGCTGGGGATTGTCCGGAACTGAGCGGCCACCTTCTTTTTTCCTTTGTAGGAGCGGCGGGCCGGGGGGTGGTCGTTGC